>CAYVHC010000104.1:0-2744 GCA_964451025.1 uncultured Bifidobacteriaceae bacterium | reverse complement strand
GCCGCGAAAGTCGGCGCACCCATGGCCCCGGGCACCACGCAACCGGTCAAGGACGCGCAGGAAGCCGCCGCATTCGCGCGTCAACACGGTCTGCCGATTGTCATCAAAGCAGTGCACGGCGGGGGAGGCCGCGGCATGAAAGTCGTGCGCGACCTCGATAGCGTCGAACCCGCCTTCGATTCCGCCGTCCACGAGGCCGAAGTCGCGTTCGGCAACGGGGAGTGTTTCATCGAACGGTTCCTCGACCACCCGCGCCACGTCGAAGTTCAGGTGCTCGGCGACACGTATGGCGGGGTCATCGCCGTCGGTACCAGGGACTGCTCGCTCCAACGGCGCAACCAGAAGCTCATCGAGGAGGCCCCGGCGCCCTTCCTGCCTAGCAGCATCACGCAACGGCTTGAGGATGCGGCTGTGGCGATCTGCTCCGAAGTCGGGTACGTGGGTGCTGGAACCGTGGAATTCCTCGTGGCCCCGGACGGCACGCTCTCGTTCATGGAAGTCAACACGCGCATCCAGGTCGAGCACCCGGTCACCGAAATGACCAGCGGCATCGACCTGGTAGCATGGCAGCTGCGTATCGCCGCGGGCGCGTCGATTGCCGGACTCAAACCGGCGTATAACGGGCATGCGATGGAATTTCGCCTCAACGCGGAAGACCCGTCGCTCGGATTCGCGCCATTCCCCGGGCGCATCACCGCACTGAGGGCGCCCAGCGGGCCGGGCATACGCTTCGACACCGGCGTGCAAACCGGTTCGATTGTCTCCGACCATTTCGATTCCATGCTCGCCAAACTCATCGTGCACGCCCCCACGCGCGAGGAATGCCTACAACGGGCGCGGCGGGCGCTCGCCGAACTGCGCATCGACGGCGTGCCCACGGTCGTGCCCTTCGACCGGGCCGTGCTCGCTGACCCTGATTTCACGGCGGAACACGGGTTCCACATCTACACGCGGTGGATTGAGGAGGTGCTGCTCAAGCGGCTTGGTCCCGAACAGCTCAAGCCTGATGGGACGTCGGCACGTTTCGATGACGCCGATACCGGGTTGCATCGTACCTGGATTGAATGGGATGGCCGTCGCGTGGAGGTCGGCTTGCCGGCCGGTCTGGTCTCGTCGCTCGGGGCGGCGGGGGCGACAGGCGGCGGAACGTCGCACGGTGGCGGCGTGGGGGAGACGGCCGCGCACGACGCCGGGGATATCCTCGCCTCGATCACCGGCACGGTGGCGCGCTGGCTGGTCGATGACGGCGCTGAAGTCGGCGCGGGCACGCCGGTTGTCGTGCTGGAAGCCATGAAGATGGAAATCCATGTGACGGCCCCGATCGGCGGTGTCGTCCATATCGCCGCGCAACCGGGCGACAGCGTGAGAACCGGAGGCGTGCTGGGGTATATCGAATCGTGAGACAAAGCGTGAGACAGATAGACGAGACAGACGTGACAGACGTGACAGGCATGACAGACGTGACAGACGGCGTTCGACCGATTTGACCGGCCGTGCGCTGATAGGAGAGGAGTGGATATGACGGAAACGCTGCAATACAACCAAGCAGGACATGTCAATCGGCAATCGGATACGTTCCATACCGGCCGTGGCAGTGCGGCGCACCATGGCGGCATCGGCCCTGCCGCACGCATCGCAAGCTGGCGGTGGAAACCTCGCGTCGCGCACATCCAGAATGCCGCGGCAGCGGACGTCGGGCGGGGCAGCGAAACCATGATGACCTTCGCGCGCGGCGACCTGTTCCATGCCGCCCGGTGGCTTAAATCCGGTGGCCACAAGGCCATGGTCGTCACCGGATTCTACATTCCGCAGGCCGAGCGGCCGGCTGCCGAATCGGATGGCCCCGCCGGGGCGGTCGAACTGTGCGAGGCGCTGCGGGCCATCGGTTCGGACGCCTGGCTGGTCAGCGATGAGCCGTGCGAGCCGGTCATCCGCGCAGGGGCCTCGTCGCGACTGCCCGAAGACCATGTGGCCATCGCGCCTGCGGATGCGCAACACTTCGACCAGTGGATTGACGCGATGCGCGGGCTTGTCGATCATCATGGCATCGACACCGTCATCTACATCGAGCGCGTCGGGCCTGCGCGCGACGGAAACCCGCGCAATATGCGGGGTTTTGATATCGACCGGTGGACCGCCCCGCTCAGCCGGCTCACCGGGCTGGGCTTGCATGTGATCGGCATCGGCGACGGTGGCAACGAGATTGGCATGGGAAGGCTGGACTCCATCGTCATCGAGGATGTCGTCGAGCATGGCGAGCGTATCGCCTGCATGGTTCCCGCGGACGAGCTGATTGTCTCCGGCACGTCGAACTGGGGCGGTCACGCGCTGGTATGCGCGATGTACGCGATGGGCTGCCATCGGGCGGCGCCGCTGCTTGACGTCGCATGGCATCGGGCAGTACTGGCGGATGTCGCGCGCGCCGGCGGGCTCGACGGGGTCACGATGCGCAACACCCCGACGGTTGACGGCCTGAGCGAGGAACGCTACTACCGTCAGATCCGCATGATGTCCGACATCGCCCGAGGGCGACGTTAGAGGTGCTTGTTGCAGCAGATGTGGGGTTTCGGCTGCAAACGATTGCACAATCCACGATGATGATCTGTTACTGAATGCAGCGGCGTTCCGATAGAGCGGGCACGACACCTTGTGCAGAAGCCATCGGCGGCGGTTGTTGTGCGGGTGTGCTGGTGTGAACAGGCGGGCGGGACCGCTGCCCATCAAGGTCGAGTTCGTGATAGGGG
>CAYVHC010000103.1:0-4199 GCA_964451025.1 uncultured Bifidobacteriaceae bacterium | reverse complement strand
ATGACATAGAGGATGAAATCCGCGAATCCGATGCGTCCCAACAGAACGGAGGCAAGCGACACTGCAGGATTGAGGTGCGCGCCGGAGACTCGGCCGAACATGTAGGTGACGGCACCGTATGCAAGGCCGACAAGCAAGCCCACGGTGAGGATGTTCGGACCGATCATCATAGAGTTGAGAACGGTTCCGATGGAGCAGATTGCGTAAACCGCGAGGAATACAAGGAACGAACCCACGAGTTCGGTGACGACGCGGGCGACGCGCGACGTCGAGAGTGTCGCTTCGTCCGTTGCTGTGGATGTAGCAGTAGAAGTTGCCATGTGTCTGTCTTTCTTTGTGTCGGTCTAACTATTACTGACCACCGCACATGATACCAGCCGCATCCTTGAAAAGACTTGGAAACCGCAATATCTGTGCAGATACGCATGCGCAAGGCGTCCGGCGCACCTCACGCACAGCACAATGCGACGCGTCGGTGGCGATTGGGCGGGGACGCGGGTATACTTGCTCTGTTTCTATAAATTTGGATGCAGCGGGAAGCAATCCTCGAGAGTAATTCCATCCGCCACGCATCCCCGGCCACGTTGGGAGAACGATGCCACACCCTTATAGCCGCGCCTTGAAGGCACATTCCGATTCCTCTTCCGAAGGCATTCGCCTGCAGAAGGTCCTCGCACAGGCGGGCTATGGCTCGCGTCGCAAGTGCGAGGAGATGATCACGTCCGGCCAAGTGGAGGTCGACGGCGAGCTGGTGACCGAGCTGGGCACCCGAGTGGACCCCGCCAAGCAGGACATCCGCGTCGATGGATCACGCGTGCACATCCACGACAAGTACGTGACGCTGGCACTCAACAAGCCCCGCCGCGTCCTGTCGACGATGAGCGATCCGAAGGGCCGTTACACGCTTGCGGACATCATCGGCGACAAGTACCAGCGCATATTCCACATGGGTCGCCTCGATTATGATTCCGAGGGTCTCATCCTGATGACAAACGACGGCGAACTCGCCCAGCACGTCATGCACCCCAAGTACGAGGTGGAAAAAACGTACATCGCCACCGTCGAAGGCCATATCGGCGGCAACGTCTGCCGTCGTCTTGTGCGCCAGGGCGTGCAGCTCGACGATGGCTGGATCAAGTTCGACCATTGCGCGATCCTCGACCAGAGCCGCGACCGTTCCGTCGTGAAGGTCGTCATCCACTCGGGCAAGAACCGCATCGTGCGCCGTGTGTTCGACGCCGTCGGCTTCCCCGTGAAGCGACTCATGCGCGTGCAGATCGGCCCCATCAAGTTGGGTGAGGTCAAGCCCGGCTCGTACCGCGTGCTGTCCGAGACCGAGGTCAAGTCTTTGGAGCAGGAGGTGGGCCTGTGATTCGCGTAGCCATCGACGGACCTGCAGGCGTGGGCAAATCCACCACGTCGAAGGCCCTCGCCAAGCATTTCGGATACGCCTACCTCGACACCGGCGCCATGTATCGCGCCGCCGCGTGGTGGTGTATGAAGCAGGGCATCGACCTGGATACCGAGCCGGATAAGCAGGCCATCTGCGAAGCGGTGGCGCAGCTGTTCACCGAGGACCATCTCGACATGGGCCTCGACCCCGAAAACCCGACCATCACCTGCGACGGGGAGGACATCTCCGAGCAGATTCGTTCGGCAGAGGTCTCGTCGCATGTCTCGGTCGTCTCGGGCATCATCCCGGTGCGCCATGTGCTCATCGCCGCCCAACGCGCCTACATGGCCGGGCAGGCCGACCCCGATTCTTTCTCGCATGGTTCCGGCGTCGTGGCGGAAGGCCGTGACATCACGACGGTTGTCGCCCCGGACGCGGAGGTGCGCGTATTGCTCACCGCGCGCCCCGAAGTGCGCCAGGCACGCCGCAACGGCCAGGCCCAGGCAGGTGCCGCCGGCGCGGATGACGTGGCGAAGCGAGACAAGGCCGATTCGAAGGTCACGAGCTTCCTGACGGCAGCGGATGGCGTCGTGACCGTCGACAACTCGGACATGGACTTCCAGCAGACGCTCGACACGCTCATCGACCTGGTCGACAAGGCGATTGACGAGCAGCTGTATGACGACTACGCCGCCAACCTCAACGAATACGACCTTGAGGAAGGCGACGAGGCACTCATCGAGGATGCCGGGGAGACGGGCGAAGACGAAGCCCCCGTCGATCGCGCCGTGGGTGTCATCGCCGTCGTCGGCAGGCCGAACGTGGGCAAATCCACGCTCGTCAACCGCATTCTGGGACGCCGTGCCGCCGTCGTGGAAGACACGCCCGGCGTCACGCGCGACCGCGTCAGCTACGACGCGGAATGGGCAGGCACCGACTTCAAGCTCGTCGATACCGGCGGCTGGGAGGCGGATGTCGAAGGCATCGATTCCGCGATTGCCTCGCAAGCCCAGATCGCCGTGGGGCTGTCGGACGCAGTGATTCTCGTCGTGGATGGCTCGGTCGGCCTGACATCATCCGATTCGCGCATCGTCTCCATGCTGCGCGCCGCCGGCAAGCCGGTGACCGTCGCCGTCAACAAGGTGGACACCGGCGAACAGGAATATCTGACCGCCGAATTCTGGAAGCTGGGATTAGGGGAGCCGTTCGGAATCTCCGCTATGCATGGCAGGGGAGTAGGTGACCTGCTTGATGACGCCCTAGCCAAGCTCAAGAAGGCCGACAAGACCTCCGGCTTGCTCACGCCGTCCACCCTGCGCCGCGTTGCGCTCATCGGACGGCCGAACGTCGGCAAGTCCAGCCTGCTCAACCAGCTGGCGCATGAGGAACGCGCCGTGGTCGACGATTACGCCGGCACCACGCGCGACCCAGTGGACGAGGTCATCACGCTGGACGGCGAGGACTGGCTGTTCATCGACACGGCAGGAATCAAGCGGCGCCTGCACAAAATCAGCGGCGCCGAATACTACTCAAGCCTACGCACGCAGGCCGCCATTGAACGCGCAGAGCTCGCGCTCGTCCTGTTCGACGTCTCTCAACCGATTTCCGACCAGGACCTCAAGGTCATGAGCCAGGCGGTGGACGCGGGACGCGCCATCGTGCTCGTGTTCAACAAGTGGGATCTGCAAGACGAATTCTCCCGCCAGCGGCTCGAAAGGCTGTGGGAGACGGAGTTCAGCCGCGTCAGGTGGGCGCAGCGTGTGAATCTGTCTGCAAAGACGGGCTGGCACACGAATCGTTTGCCGCAGGCCATGCGACAGGCATTGGAGTCCTGGGACAAGCGCATATCCACCGGCAAGCTCAATGCGTTCCTCGGCCAACTGCAGGCAGCGCACCCGCACCCGTTGCGTGGCGGCAAGCAGCCTCGCATCCTGTTCGCCACGCAGGCCGGCACCCGTCCGCCGCGTTTCGTCATCTTCGCCACTGGCTTCCTCGACCACGGCTATCGTCGTTTCATAGAGCGATCGCTTCGTGATGAATTCGGATTCGAAGGTTCGCCGATCCAGATTTCGGTGAAGGTGCGCGAGAAAAAGAAGCGCGACAATAAGCGGTAGTTGACAACAAACGGCAGTTGATGTTGTGCTGATGCCGGGCACTGGCAGCGGTAGCCTTGCGGCCGCCTGCCGGTGCCCGGCATTGCCTTTTATCAACTCGTGCGCGCAACCTGCGGTGCGTCGAATCGGCTTCCGGGGCGTTCCCGGCGCGCAGCACCTGCCAAGCCTCCATCGGCTCGTGCATGCAAACTGCCGCCGCTCCTGCCGGCATCCAACAAGACCCTAGACATGCCGCATGATGCATGGGCGGTTCCGATACACCGTGCTTTGTTCACCTATGAGATGCGGGCGATGACCTTCGCGCGTGGCGGTTTCCGATGGTGTGCGGCGGTTGTTGTGCGGGTATGCTGGTGTGAATAGGCGGGCGGGCCCGTTGCCCATCAAGGTCGAGTTCGTGATAGGGGGCAAGCGATGCCAATTACTGCAAACAACGATACACGGAACGGCACCGTCGTCACCGACACGGCGGGCGCGAACTTCACCTCTCTCGACACTTATCAGATGCGAGAGGCTACACAGCCCCCAGCCAGTGGCCGCCACCATAGGGATTCTGGCAATAGTCCATACGGACGGATCGTATGAACGACTCAGGGAAAACAAAAGGCAGGACCTCGCAATACGAAATCCTGCCTTATTTGGTCGGGCCGGCGGGATTTGAACCCGCGACCCCTTGACCCCCAGTCAAGTGCGCT
>CAYVHC010000102.1:0-4311 GCA_964451025.1 uncultured Bifidobacteriaceae bacterium | reverse complement strand
CAACCAAGTGGACCAGACCGCCATCGAACAGGCCCAAACACGATAACCATAGAAGAACGGCGGGCGGCCACCGATATGGCCGTCCGCCCCTCAAGAAAGAAACCGTATTATGAACAGCAACAGTCTCACCATCCCACAGAAACTCGAAGCGCTGCAAGCGGTCAACGACAATCCGGACATCGACTGGCATGACATTCCGTACTACCTCTACACGGACGACATCATCCACACGGACGACATCCTCACACCCGGCGCACCATGCCGCATGACCGACAAGGGGCAAGCCCTCTGGGAGCGTTTCACCAAGCATCTCTCACAAGGCTATAAGAGGCTCACCGAGGGGGAGCGCCTGTTCTGGCTCACCGCCTATACGGGTGGCCCGCAGCCGAACGACCAGACCCTCATAAACCTCATCGACGCGACCACATCACCGGATATTCGCGCGGCGGCCATCACCTATTACGCCACGCATCAAGGCAAAAACGGGGTGACCGACGACGTGTGGGGCGCCATCATAGCGAACTTCCTCCACTACGCCTTCAAGTACGACAACAGGCCGTTGTACGCGAAAGCGCTGAGCGCCGTCACGCCCCTCGTCGGCGAGCAGACCATCCAGTACGCGACCACCGGCGACGTGATAGCCCATTGGCTGGTCGGTCACCAGCAGGCGAGCGACCAGCTCATCCGCCGGTGGTTGTATTCGGGGGACGGGAGGATTGTCGCCGCAGTCATCCGACGCATCGACCCGGCACGCCTCCCACTCCTTGACATCCACGGAATCATCGCCAGCACGTACACTCACACCAAGAGTATGGGTTCGGCGTTCGCGTATGTCGCACGGTATCTGACCATCCCGCAAATCGAGACTCTTCTCGACAATGGGGTTACCGATGTGCTGTCCATGCTGATTTTCAGCGGCCCCTACGCGGACGAACAATGGGAACTCTTCGACAAGCGCGACCACAAGGCCGTCGAAGGCGCACTGTGGGAGTACCGGCATTACGTGCGCCTCCATCAACAGGAACGAGAACACCTGTTCACGAATCCGACCGGCAGATTCGCCACCAAGGTGGAGAAGAGCTGTCTCAAACCGGAAGGAGAGGAGGACGACGGATGGACGACCATGTGAACCATATCATCGGGAAGCCCATCATGCTGACCGACCGTGACATCAAGGAGCGTCGCAAGGCGTTGGAAAAACAGTACGGGAGCGAGGCCATGCTCCGCAGGAAGCAAGCGCGGGGAACTATCAGCGGGGACGAGCTGCTCGCCTTGCGACGGTTCGATGACCTGAACTATCTGGAAGAAGCCTGACCATGAGCTACCTACCCGCCGCGCATGGCTGTCTGACGGCATTCATCCTTGTCTGCGACCAATGCGGCCAACCGTTGAAGATTGGGAACGGTTCGCATTGGCTGACCCGTGGCATCGCCGACCATGTCGCCGTGACGCACGGCTGGAAAGTCACCGGTACGCCAACCGGCACGCTGCATATGTGCCCTCAATGCCAAGAGGAGGAACAGTAATGAGTTTCCGTCATGCCACGCGATACACGCTGAAATGCGACACGTGCGGGCGACTCTACCGACAGGAAGGCGCCGCCCGTCCGGCCGTGGATACGAAACAGAGTCTGTTCAACCGCGCTACGGCGGACGACTGGCAGACCAGCGACGATTATCAGGTTGCGCCGTAATACCCCTTGCTTTAACTATGGGGATATAAGGCGCCTCTGTCTTACATCCCCATATGCAAGTCTGTAAAAGCATGGTATCATAGGAAGCATGGACACCACGACAGCCAAGCGGGCATACAGGTTCCGCTTCTACCCAACGCCGGAACAGGAGCAGACGCTCCGGCGCACACTGGGCTGCTGCCGCAAGGTGTACAACATGGCGTTGGCCGCCCGCTCCGAAGCGTGGACGGTCCGTCATGAGAGCATGTCCTACGAGGATACGAGCCGGATGCTCACCGACTGGAAGAAAACCAAGGAATACGCCTACCTGCGCGAAGTGTCCTCGGTCCCGTTGCAACAGTCGCTGCGACATTTGCAGGCGGCGTACAGGAACTTCTTCGCCAAGACGGGAGACTATCCACGGCTCAAATCCAAGAAGAACGGCGGAGCCGCCACCTATGCCGCATCCGCGTTCATCTGGGATTGGGGCAAACGGGAATTGACTTTGGCGAAAATGCGGGAGCCTCTGCCCGTCCGCTGGTCGCGCACACTGCCGAGGAAAGCCCAGCCGTCCACCGTCACCGTGTCCCTGAACCCGTCCGGACGCTGGCATGTGAGCATCCTCGTCGAAGAGGAAGTGAAACATCTACCCGCCTCCCCAAACAAGGTCGGCGTCGATTTGGGCACCGAACACTTCGCCATCCTCAGCACCGGGGAGAAAATCCCCAACCCACGCCACCTCAACCGTTACCAGAAGAAGCTTGAACAAGCCCAACAAACTCTCTCCAGAAAGCAGAAAGGAAGCAACAACTATCGTAAAGCCCGTCTGAAGGTCGCCAAAGCGTACGCCAAGGTCAAGGATTGTCGAAGCGACTTCCTCCACAAGCTCTCGACCCGACTCATCCGCGAAAACCAAACGGTGGTCATCGAAGACCTTGCGGTCGAAAACCTGACCCGACGGTGCGCGCCGAAACCTGACCCGGAGCATCCGGGCCGTTACCTTCCCAACGGGCAAGCGGCGAAAACCGGTCTCAACAGGAGCATACTCGACACGGGTTGGAGACAGTTCCGCACGATGCTCGAATACAAGGCCCAATGGTACGGGCGCCAGCTTACGGTCATCGACCGCTGGTACCCGTCCAGCCGGATCTGCTCCACCTGCGGATACAACAGCGGCAAGAAGCCAATGAACATCCGCCAATGGGACTGCCCCAAATGCGGAACCCACCACGACCGGGACATCAACGCCGCCAAAAACATCCTATCCGCCGGACTGGCGGTACGCGCCTGCGGGGACCCTCGAACCGCCGAAGCGACACTTCGGTAGGCGGGGAACAAGTCCCTTCAGGAAACCCTTGCCGCGAGACAAGGGAATCCCCCGGCTTCAGCCGTGGGGAGGAAGTCAACAGTATTGCCCCCAGCATTGGCATGCGACCTGCTGTGAGTGCGGGCGACATACCATCGCCTCCCGCAACCGGCTGAAACGCGCCGGATGGTCGCCGGCCGTGGAAACCGCCGACGGGTGGCGCGCCTCAGGCGGCACTCTGGCCGGCGACCGGCTGCTGTGCCCCGAGTGCGCGGCGAACCATGCCCAGCCTCCCATGTCGCCTCACGCATAGCCGGGGGCAGGCACCTGAAAGGCGTGCGTTCGACTGTCTGCCGGTCGTCTCGGTGTCGGTGTTCCTTGTTGTGGGGAAGTCCAGTTCACGTTTTTGTGCTAAACTGGCTTCACCTACAAGAAAAAGGAGACGGCAATGACCGCTACAACCGACACCACGCCGATCCCCGGAGACAGCGTGCTCATCCGCCTCGGACGCATCCGGCACACCGGCGTCCCATGGATCCCGCCAACCGTCCGACTCAAACAAAGCCTCATCCATGCGGACAACCATGAAGGCAGGCTCCTCTGGCTCACCGACGGGAAAATCCTCAACCGGGTCGCACGCGCCGAACACGTCATCATCCTCGACGCGGACGGCAGCCTCACCCTCGCCGGCGACATCATCGAAGCAGGCATGTACTACGAGCCCGATCATTGGAAAATGCCCTACACGTCACCCCAACCGTGGGCCGGCGAACCATGGGCGAGCTGGATCGCGCTCGACAACGTCCACGCCATCGAGTTCAACCCCGACCAATACCGGCGGCTCACCGGCAGGAAAACCGTCCGCGAAACCATAAGCGGCCCCGGATTCCCGGCCACCCTCATCACCCCCATCGAAGGAGCAACGCAATGACCAGCGAAACCATGCAGACCCGCGCGTGGGTGCGAGCCATGCCCGTGCCGGCGGGACGCAAATACGCGAAACTCGACACAGACACCAGCGCCGTATACAACTACGACCAGCCGACCATCGTGCAAGTCGTCGCCCAATACGCCGGACAGCACGGAGGCCGTATACTCCTGCCCGTCACCGGGTACATCGCCACCCGCAACCTCCGCCGGTGCGACCAGTACGTCATCGCCGTCACCGGCGGCGAATGGGTCATGGGCAACATCGACGTGGCCGGACCCGACTACAAGCCCGGATTACAGGACCGCATATACTCGACCCCCAGCCTGCTACGGATCCCCGAAGCCCGGAACTACGTGAAGCTCAGCCACGTCACCACCGGCACCGACACCAGCCAGCTCAACC
>CAYVHC010000101.1:0-4384 GCA_964451025.1 uncultured Bifidobacteriaceae bacterium | reverse complement strand
CACGGTGACCGCCACGGTCACCGCAGCCGACGCCAGCGCCAGCCCCCAGTGGAATCCCACGGACTTGCCGAAGACCTGGGTGGCGAGCACGGTGGCGACCGCATAGCCGACGGCGATGCCGAGCACCGATCCTGCGAGCCCATACAGCGCGGACTGGGCGTAGAACTCGCGGGCGATCGACTGTGCAGAGGCGCCCAATGCCTTGCGCAGGCCGATTTCGTTGCGCCGCTGCGAGACGATCGATGTGACGGTCGTCGCCACGCCGATGAGGGTGAGCACGAGCACGACGAGCGACACGATCCAAAACAGTGTGTTGAGCATCGTGATGATGCGCTGGTTTGCGGCGGAGATGCGGCTCACCTTCTGCGCGGTCACATGCCATTGCGCCGAATGTGCGTTGATGGACGAGACCAACGCGTCGAGGCCGTCGGCGTCGAGGCTGGAGGCGAACTCCACGGCGTCGGCGCCGCGCTGGGTGCCGCTCAGCTGCTCGACGAGCGCCATGTCGGCGTAGATCATCGAATCCTCTTCGCCGCCGGTGTCGATGATGCCGCACACGCGGAATGATTCGCCACTGGTATCCATGATGTCGCTGGACGCATGCGACGCCGCGGACGATGAGGCTGAAGCTGAGGCAGAGGCGGAATCCGAGGCTGAGGCAGAATCCGAGGACTGCGAGGCGGAATCCGAATCATCGTCAGCATCGCCTCGGTATGACATTGTCAGCGACGAGCCGACCTGCAGGTTCATCGCATCCGCGATGTCACGGCCCACCATGATGTTCTTGGTGTCCCCGGATGCCGGCCAATCTCCTTCCACCGTCCAATGCTGGTCGAGCACACGGGTGTCGGCGGGGTTCATGCCGGCGATGATGTATGAGGCCGCGTGCACGCGCACGTTCTCATAGCGGTATTCGGCGTGATTCTCCTGCCCGGCGGCGTCCACCGCAGCGATCACCTCGTTGAGCGTGGCGGAATCCATGCCCTGTGCATCCGACGACGCGCTGGACGACGCCGCGCCCTCCGACGCGCCCGCCGACGCGGTGCTCGACACCGCCGTGCTCGACACCACGAGGTTCGCGCCATACGAGCGGAATTTCTCCGACATCTGCCGCGGCACCTCCAGACACACCACCGTGAGGCAAAACAGCGTCGCGGCGCCCACGAGCGACGCCAACACCGCCATCACCGCGCGCGAGCGCCTGCGAAACATCGCGCCCCACAGCATGGTGGCAAACATGCGGCGGTTCGCGGCATTGCTGTTGTTATTGCTATCACCTGTCATGAAGCACCTCCGCGGGATGAAGCTTGAGAATGGACGCCAGCGAAGCAAGCGAGGCGACGAGCACGGCGACGGTGAGCAGCACCGCCACCAGCACGAACACCATCGGCCGCATGGAAATCGACGTGCCGAACACCACGTGCCCGATCAGCTGCGCCATCGCCGACCCCACGCCGGCGCCCACCACGGCGCCGATGAGCGACACGGCGGCGGTCTCGCCCAGCACGAGGCGACACACCTCGCCGTTGCGAGCGCCCACCGCCTTGAGCAATGCCAGTTGGGCGGAGCGTTCCGCGATGGAGGCTGCCATGAGGTTGGCGACGGCGATGACGGCGGCGATGAGCGTGAGCACGGTCATGACGATCATGACGGCTTGTGTTTTGCTCAGCACCGTGCCTTCGAGCGCTTGCACCTGCCGCACTTGTTTGGCGACGGCTCCGGGGATCACTTCTTCGATCTGGTAGGCGATGGATGAGGCGTAGGCGGTGCAATACCAGGTTTCCCAGTCTTCTTGCGACAGTCCCAGCGGGTCCTTGGCGGCGCGGCGGGCGAGGTCGTTGTCGGGGGTGGTGAGCGCCTTGACTTCGATTTGGTCGATGTCGTCGGCCAGGGCGGTCACGTCCTGCACGATGGCGGATGGCACGTAGAGGGCTGTGTCGTCATCGTCGCCGGATTCGTAGATGCCGGTGATGGTGAGCGTGCGGGAGGGGTGGGTGGCGTCAGTGCCGTCCGCCAGGGTGAGGGTGTCGCCGACGCTGACGCCCAGTTGTTGGGCGAGCGTGGAGCCGACCATCGTTTCGTCGGCGTCGTCGAACGCCCACTGTCCGGTCACCTTCCACCAGCTGCGCATGTCCTTGACGCCGGTGGTGGTGGATTCGCCGGTGGAGGATTGCACGGTCTTGTGGAACCATGTGCCCACGGTCTCCGTGTCGTGCGCGGACTGCCCGGTGGAGGCGGTGACCTCAAGGTGGCGGTGGAGTTCGGGTGCGAACGCCGTGATGTTATAGGACCAGAAGATGGTCTTGATCTTGCTGGCGTCGCTTTCGTGAAGGAATTCGGTGGAGTCCGCCGAGCCGGCGATGGAACCGTACAGGTTCGAGACAACCGCCTGCGACTTGGGTTGGACGACGATGTTGCTGCCGTATGTGGACAGTTCGGCGTTGAGTTTGTCGCCGACGTCGAACACGACGCCGAGCATCGTCACCGACACGGCCGCCGACAGGCATACCGTGAGCGCGATGAGCGCACGCCGCCCCATCTGGTGGTGCAGCGACTGCCTGATCATTCTCAGGAAGAACATGCAAGCCTCCTTGGTGCGCCGGTCAGCGGAAGTTGCTTGACAGCGCGTCGAGCGTGGATGTCTGGATGGTGATGGCGCCGTCGCCGGACGTGTAGTCGAACGGGATGGGGTTGCATCCGCCGCTGAATCCGATGGTCGCCAGATTGATGGCGACGCCGCAGCGTTTGCAGATGATCTTGCCGTCCTTCTCGTAGTAGCCGGCGTCACCGCAGTTGGCGCAGGCGTCCAGGCCTATTCCGTAGGCGGAGCCGTTTTTCTTGATGATGATGAAGCGCATGACGGTGCCGTCGGCGGCGGTGTATTCGAAGCGGTGCAGGTGGCCGTCGGAGACCTGCGCGTAGGTGATGGTGATGGTGCCGTCGCTCATCGAATACGTTTCCGGCGGTGACAGCGTGATGGTTTCTTGCGTCTTGGCGACGCCGTAGGTGAGGGTGACGGTGATGCCGGCAACCATAACGAGGCTCCAGATGGCGGCGGCGATGGCATGGCGGCGGTATTTGAGGCGCATGCGCACGACGGCGACGTTGGGCTCGCTGTCCATCGCGTAGACGACAGGCATGCCCGGCAGGAAGCGGAAGTCCCGGCCGGAGATGGGAGCGGTGGGTTTCATGCGCATGCCGTAGACGATGCTCATCACGATAAGCACGAGGAACACCGCGGCCTCGCCGATGGTGAACCATGCGGAATGGTTGACCAGTTGCACGAGCATCCGGAACGACGTGCCGCGCAAGCGGATGCGGCGCACGGATTGGAGCACCTTGGCAAGGTCGACCGCATGCTCGGCCAGTACGAGGGCTTCGAGCAGCAGCGCCACGAGCACGAAGCTCCATCTGGGCAGCGTGCCGCGCATCGTGCGAAATATCGCGGCGGCAATAACCGACAGGGCGATGCCCAGCACGAATCCGAGCGCGCGCAACAGCATCTCGGAGGTGAACACCGGTTCGCCGGGAACAATGAAGTTCGTCAACTGCAGCACCACGCCGGGAAGTGCACGGAACGCCATCATGGCGATCGCGCATGCCGCCGCCGCATTGCACAGCGCGTATCGGCGCGTGCCGGGGCGTGCGGCGGCGCCGGCGATGATGGCGGCGAACCCCAGCAGGTCGCACACCACGCAGGAGATGAGCGTGGGCACGTTCACGGCGGTGCGCTGGGTGATGATGCCCGTGCCGCGCAACGCCGCGAAGACGATCGCCGCCGTGATGCCCAAGGCCAGTCCCCCGGTGCGCAGTCGGGCGCTGCGCGCCGTGACGACGCCCTCCCCTTCGGGTAGCAGGACGGACATGGCCATGACGACGAGCGCCGTGGCCAGCGTGCCTTCACAGGCTTGGATGAATTGGACGAGCATGAAGTGCCTTCCCTGATGCGGCGCGTGGCGCGTGGTGCGCACCGCCGCGTTCATTGCTGTGTCACGCCTCGAACCCCGTGGAAGTCACAGCTCTTCCGCGGGGCTTGAGGCACGGGCTTTCGTGAATGGGGCTACCGGCTGCCGCCGGACGCCACGCCATCCGACTGGGTGTATGTAAAGGGGTTCACCTTTCGATGGGGGATTACCATTCGACCGGCGTGTAGTTCCAGTCGGTCCAGCTGACCACAATCGGATCGGTCCAGAAGTGGCCAGTCACGCCGGTCTCGGAATCGGTGTGGAGCATCCAACCGTTCTCGGCAGGCGAATGGATCGTCAGCTTGAGCGTGTAGCTGCCCGCTTGGTCGAGCTTGACGTTGCCGCCGTAGTGCGGGCCGTCGGAGGCGTTCATCTGCATGAACGTGCCGGATGTCGCGGTGGAGCCGTCGGCGTTGTTG
>CAYVHC010000100.1:0-4394 GCA_964451025.1 uncultured Bifidobacteriaceae bacterium | reverse complement strand
AACACTAGTGCTTTCTCATACTCTAGCGTCTTCTAGTGTTTTTCGAATTCTTTCGCCATGATGCGGCCGCCACAGGCATGTCGGGCGTGGGTTCCGCGCCCGACATGCGAGACTTGGGGACGGCCAGATCCGAGATCATGCCGGCATGGAGACAAGCGTGGAGATCGGCACATCGCCGAGCTTGTCGCATCCGCCCAATCCGTTGAGCTTATGATGAAGCTGAAACCGCACACCGTGCCGCCCACGGATTCGATGAGGGTCTTGGCGGCATGGGCGGTGCCGCCCGTGGCGATGAGATCGTCGACCACCAGCACGCGGGTGCCTGGCTTGATGATGCCTTGCTCGATTTCCAGCGAAGCCGTGCCGTATTCCAGGCTGTAGTCGGCGTGCTCGATCGGTGGCGGAAGCTTGCCGGCCTTGCGCACCGCCACGAAGCCTTTGTGCAAGGCCGCGGCGAGGGGCACGCCGATGAGGAATCCACGCGCCTCCAGGCCGGCCACCTCGTCGATGGAATCAGCGGGAACAGGCAGGGCCCGCACCAAAGCGTCCATCAGGATGGAAAGTCCTCGTGCATCGGCCAGAAGCGGCATGTAATCCCTGAAGTTGATTCCCTCCTTGGGGAAACCGGGGATGGAGCGGAAAAGCGACAGCAGGTAGTCGCTGTCCTCCTCGCCCATAAGGGATAGCTTCTCAGGCGTGATGTCATTTTCCATGTGGTGTCCTTGGTGGTCTGTGTGCCTTGGTGGTCTGTGTGAAAGCGTGCCTTGAATTGCATGGCGTGCAGCATCCCGCGCGAGCCAGGCTGATGAAACGATCCCTCGCCAAACCCGATGCGGTGACGCTGCACGCCATCGTAGTCGATAGTTGAGGAAGGAAAATTACTTGACGTTGAGTTCGGAAGAATTGTCCGTCAGTTTTTCGTCTGGTGAATCCTCTTTCGTTGCGGTGTCCGAGGAGTCGCTGTCCTGCTTGTCGGCAATCTGGCCGGTTATCTCGGCTGCTGCATCTGTTGTGTCCGTGGTGCTGTCCGCGTCCTCTTCATCGGGGATGTATGCGGGGCGCACCGGAGGCTCGGTGATGGCGGCGAGGCGCCAGCGGCTGGTGGAGTCCTCGGACTTGAGCACAATCTCGTCGTAATCGGGCAGCACCTCGACGACCTCGGCAAGCAGACCGGACTGCGTGGCAACCTTGTCGCCCGGCTTGAGGTTCTGACGCCAGTTCTCGCGATCCCTCATGGACTGCTGCTGCTTCTTGGACGTATGCCCCATCCACACGATCATGAGGATGAGCAGGACGAGAATGACAATCGTCGTGATATCTGGCATTGGTGACCTCCTTGCGGTCGCGGCTGGCGTATGTTTTCAAAGCGATGGCAGTGTGCCGTTGGACTGTGCACTAGTTGGACTGTGTGTTCGTCAGGCAGTGCATCAGTTGTGCATCCTGTGTGTGCCGCCTGCTGCACTGCCTGTTGAACTGTGTGTAAGGCGCGATGCCCGACGCAGCCCACGGTCCATCGACCGTGGTGTTACCACAGTGGCATTGCAGCAGTGGCGTGTTGCGCCGGGCTGCGCTGCGGCTGGCGGAATACAGCCCGGTATGCCTTGTGTCACCTTAGAACAGCGAATTGACATCATCGGGAGGGACAATCCCCAGATGCTTCCACGCTTTCTGCGTCGCCACGCGGCCTCGAGGCGTGCGTATGAGGAATCCCTCCCGCACCAAATAGGGTTCACACACGGTTTCGACGGTTTCCGCCTCTTCGCCGACCATGGCGGCCAAATTGCTCAATCCCACCGGACCACCGTTGAATTGGCGGCATACGGCGTTGAGCACCGCGATGTCCAGTCGGTCAAGGCCTTGCGAATCAATCTGATACAGGTCCAACGCAGACTGCACCGCCTCTTCGTCAATCACATCGAGATCGTGAACCACTCCCCAGTCCCGCACACGCCGGAGCAGGCGATTGGCGATTCGAGGCGTGCCGCGTGAACGGCTTGCCAGCTGGGCAGCGGCCTCTTCGGTAATTGAGACCTCCAGCACCGACGCCGAGCGATGGATCAGCTTGCGCAACTCATCGTCCGGATAATAATCCAGATGAGCGGTGAAACCGAAGCGGGCGCGCAAAGGTGATGGAAGCATGCCTTCGCGTGTCGTGGCGCCCACCACGGTGAACCGCGGCAGCGTCAATGGAATCGATGACGCGCCAGGGCCCTTGCCCACCATTACGTCCACGCGGAAATCCTCCATCGCGATGTACATCATCTCTTCGGCTGCGCGAGGCAAGCGATGGATCTCGTCGATGAAGAGCACTTCTCCTTCATCGAGAGAGCTGAGGATGGATGCCAGGTCGCCCGCGTGCTGGATTGCCGGGCCGGAGGTGATGCGCACCGGCACCCCCAGCTCGTTGGCGACAATCATGGCCAATGTCGTCTTGCCCAGACCAGGGGGCCCTGCGAGCAGGATGTGATCCGGCGGCACTCCCCTTTTCTGGGCGGCAGTTAGGAAGAGCCGCATCTGCTCTTTGAGACGCGGCTGCCCGATGAAGTCATCGAGGGATGCCGGGCGCAGCTCTTCGTCGGACAGCTGTTCGTTCTGCTGCGTCTGTGCGGAGACCATGCGCAGGGAGTCTTCTGCGGCGCCGAGGTTCGGCTTGATGCCATCTGCCATCGCTAGTCCCTCCTATCCATGCTGCGGAACGCGTAGGACAGCACTTGGGATTCGACGCTTTTGTCGGCGGGGATGGGCGTTGTGATCCCCAAGGCCTCGATGGCCTTGTTCACGGCTTCCTGTGCCTGCTTCGCGTCCTTGCCCATGCCGACCATCGCATCGACGAGTTGCGCCGCCACGGGGTCCGTGGGTTGGGCGTCTGCTGGACCTGCGGATGCAGAATCGCTGTCGAGCACCAGTTTGTTGGCAAGCTCGAGAATGATCTTCTGGGCGCCTTTGCGTCCCAGTCCCTGCGCCTTGGTGAGGGCGGTCGTGTCCTGTCGCTGGACGATGTCTGCGAATTGCGCCGGAGTGAAGCTGGACAGCACTCCGAGTGCGACCTTCGGTCCGATTCCGCTGACCTTGAGCAGCTGCGCGAACAACTCCTGCGATTGACGGGTCAGGAAGCCGTAGAGGCTCAGGCTGTCCTGTGCCACGTGCAGCGATGTGAGCACGTGCGTCTGTTGGCCTGTGTGCAGGTGCGCCAGATCAAGGGCGGACATCCTCACGAGGAACCCCACCCCGTTGACGTCGATGACAGCGGAATCGGACCCCACTGTCTCCACGGTCCCGGTAAGGCTGGCGAACATCTCCGACCTCCTTGAAAACGTTGCGATTGATAAGGCGTGACCGACCTGTTTGCGCGCGTGGGACACGATGCGCGCAGGGGCACGTGCGTTAGCAGGCCACGGCATCCATGGCCATCATAGCATACGTCGAACATTTGTTCGACGTATGCTACATGTCGCGCTTCATTCCGCCTCTGCCTCGGCGTGCCTTCTGCATGGCGACCGCCCACTGGCGCTGAGCGGCGGTCAGATGCTCCTCGCGTTCGCCGCCTTGGATGGCGCCGGCAGGTCGCAAGGCGTGGCAGATTGCCTGTGCCAAGGCATCCGCCGCGTCCGCCGGCTTGGGAGGCTCGTTGAGGCTCAGGATGCGCATGACCATGTTTTCCACCTGCGCTTTGGGTGCCATGCCATTGCCTGTGATGGCCAGCTTCACCTCCGACGGCGTGTGCAAGGCCGTCGGGATGCCTCGTTGCGCGGCGGCGAGCATGGCCAATCCCGCGACCTGCGCCGTACCGAGCACCGTGCTGCGGTTCTCTTGCGCGAAGACTCGTTCGATGGACACCACGTCGGGTATGAACCGGTCGAATTTCGCGCATAATCCGTTGTAGATGGTGAGCAGCCGAAGGTCCTGCGGCTGCTCCGGCTTGGAGCGAATCACATCCACGTGCACAAAAGAAAGCCGGCGCGATGCGCCGGCTTCTATGACACCGACTCCGCACCGGGTAAGTCCGGGGTCGACACCGAGGATCAGCATGACGATGCCTTCGTCACTCCGCTTCCTCGAGCTGCTGCATGACTTCGTCAGAGGCGGTCCAGTTCGAGTAGATGTTCTGCACATCGTCGAGGTCATCGAGAGCGTCGATGAGGTTGTTGACCTTCTGCGCTGCCTCGAAGTCCAGCGTGACCTCGTTCTGCGGCACCAGCACGGCGTCAGCGGAATCGTAGTCGATGCCAGCGTCCTGCACGGCCTTGCGCACGGTCACCAGATCGGACGGATCGGTCGTGATCGTGTAGGTGTCGCCGTCATCCGAGACATCCTCGGCGCCTGCATCAGCGGCGATCTCGAACAGCTTGTCGTAATCGACGCCCTCGGACGGCACGACGATCTGGCCCTTGCGC
>CAYVHC010000099.1:0-4430 GCA_964451025.1 uncultured Bifidobacteriaceae bacterium | reverse complement strand
CACGCCCGGTCAGCTGGGTGAACTCCCCTGGCGTGAGCGGCACGTGGCCTTCGCCATTGAATTTCTCAAGCTTTTCGACAATCACCGAACGGGCCGGCATGTTAATGCCCAATGCCAACGTTTCAGTGGCGAACACAACCTTGACGAGGCCCTGTTCAAACAGCGTCTCCACAATCTGGCGGAACAAGGCGATCATGCCGGCGTGATGGGGCGCGAAACCCTGCTCGAGTGCGAAACGGAAGCGTGAGAAACCCAAGGCGCGCGCATCATCACGGTCAATCTGCCCTTCCATCATGCCGTCCACGATGCGGCGGATGCGCAGCGCTTCCTGGTCGGTCGTCAGCCGCAATCCCGCATTGACGCACTGCTCCACCGCCCTGTCGCAGCCCGCACGCGAGAATATGAAATAGATGCCGGGAAGCAGCCCCAGGAAGTCCATCTCATCGATGACCGCCCAACGCTTGGGCACATGGCGGAATTCCTGACCGCGCGCATCGCGGTCCTCCCTAGCCATTGCCTTGCCATGGCGTCCGCCACGCGTCGAACCGCGCGAATCCCGCCCGTCGTTGAACACACGGGAACGCCTCTCCCCCTCGCGGTCAAGCCGTGCGAGCTCATGCACCAGGCCGGGGTTCACTTGGTCAGAATCGGCGGAACGGTACAGATCCCACAGCTGAGGTTCCGTGCGGTCGTCCCGCTGGGTCATCACGTGACGTTCCAACGGAACCGGACGATGCTCCGAGATGACCAGCGCGGTGTCTCCGCGCACCGATTCGATCCACGCCGAAAAATCCTCGACATTCGATACGGTCGCGGACAATCCCACGATTTTCACACGCTCAGGAAGATGCACGATGACCTCTTCCCACACCTGCCCGCGGAAGCGGTCCGCCAGATAGTGCACTTCGTCCAGCACCACGTATTCCAAGGCGTTGAGCGTTGTGGAGTTCTCGTAAATCATGTTGCGCAGGACTTCCGTGGTCATCACCACGATGTCGGCCTCCGGATTGACCGACATGTCGCCGGTGAGCAGGCCGACGCGATCCTGCCCATACACCGCGGCAAGGTCATGGTACTTTTGGTTGCTCAGGGCCTTGATGGGGGTCGTGTAGAACGCCTTGACATTGCGCCGCTGCGCAAGGAACATCGCAAAATCCGCCACGATGGTTTTGCCAGCGCCTGTTGGCGCCGCGACAAGCACGTTCCTGTCCTCTTCCAACGCATCGATCGCAGCGCGCTGGAAGTCGTCGAGGGTGAACTGCAACGTGTTCTCGAAGGCGGCCGCTGCGCTAGACGCATGGCGCTGCCGCTCCTTGAAAGCCTGGTAGCGTGCCGCCGGGCTTTCTGAACCGAATGGTGCGCGTGCGTCTTGTGCCTGCGCGTCGTGCCGGTGATGATGGTGATGCGTCATGGTTCTTCGCTTTCCCTGATTTCTCCGCGTCACTGTGTGAGTGTCACATGGGTGAGCGTTGTCACGTGTGTGAGCGCTACGTATGTGAGCGCTACATGGATGTGAGCGTCACTTGTTGAAGTCAAGCCACTGCAACCACGTTGCGCGATGTCTGGCGTGCGCACGGTCCTGGCGCTCGAGTTTCTTCGCATACGCGCGTTCATAACGCCGCTGGGCAACATCCAGAGGCTGGGTGAACAGCGGCGGCTCGCTAGTGCGCTTAGGCGCGCTTGACGAGGCCATCCTGTCGAAACGCTTGCCCATTGCATTGCCCAAGGCGGCGCCCATGAATCCGAAGTGACGGAACCGGCGGAATGCGTGAACCAACCCTAAAGCAACCGCCACAATCATGAAGACGACGAGCACAGCCCAGCCCCATCCCGGCATGGTAACCTCCTTGCAGGTTTTGCGACATCGCCTGTCAGCACCGTCGTGCGTCGCAACACGCGGCTGCGGTCATTCACTTGTTTTCGTCGAAAAGCGACAGCTCATGCTTGGCGCGGGCGATCATCATCGTGCGAAGCGTTTCGGGGCCCACTGCCACGATATGGCGGGCGTGCGCGATGCAGAACGCCACGAACCATGAATCCGAGCACACCAGCAGGTGGACCTTCTCGCCATCACCCCACGGTTCCACCGTGGCATACGGCAGGTCGCGAATGAACGAACGGCCGATGGTGTCGGTGATGAATTCGGCGGGGGTTCCGTTGTCGACGCTCCACTCACGCAATTCGGAAAGCGGCACGTCGGGAATGGTGATCGGATGCACCGGCTGCACGACCTCCAGATGGCCGATGCGTGCCAAACGCAGGGTCTGCCACTCCGGATGCTTCTTCTCGCGGTTGGGCTGGTCTTGCTGCTCGGGGAAGTCGTAGTCCGGGCTTACATCCTCGCGCCGCACGCCCGTCCACACGGCTGCGTAATACACGCCCTCATCCACGTAAATCTTGGCTGGCGCCACGAGCTTGCGCCGCGTGCGTCCGGCGCCGTCGGTGTATTCCATGTCGAGCAGCTGACCGGAGCGGATGGCCTCTTTCACCGCCGTATAGCACGGCGGCTCCAGCTCATAGCCAGTGAGACTCAGCCATGCGGAATCGCCCGGCTTGATGAGCGAATGGAGCCTTTGATAAAGGCTTTCCGCCTGCTTGCGCGAATCCTCCGGCATGACCGGCGAATGCGCCAGATAGCTCACGGAAGCGGTGAGCAGGCTCAGGTATTGGGGTGAGATTCCCGCCAGGCGCTCCAAGCCCAGGGAATTTGTGGCGCACACAATCCCCTCGTCTTCGAGCAGCGTCCAGTCGAAGTCAAAGAACTGGCTCCCTGCCATCTCGCCATCGTCGGAGACCGTGGTGAGGCGCTCCACATCCTTCTTGATGGTGGCGATGCCCTTCTTGCGGTCGTTTTCGTCCGCGGGCTCGCCCACGAAACGCTCGGCAAGGTCCTCCAGTTTGAATTCCTCGCCCAGATGAGCGGACAGGAACAGCATGAGGCGCAGCCTGCGATCGACCTCGCTGCCGGTCTGGTACGGCGTTGTCGTACGGCGGCCGGCGGTGGGTTCCTCCTCCTGCTCCGGCACGGATGCCGGATGGTATTCCGAGACGGGAACAGGAGTCGTCTTGCTGGAGTCATCGCACGGTTTGAATTCGATGGCTGCATTGAGGCGGCGCTTGAACGAATCCACGGCTTCTTGCGGGTTCATGATTACCGCGCCTGGGTGCTCAAGCACGAATGTTGCCAAGTCATCGGAATCGGTGTAAGCGACGTGGATTTCCTCACCGTCCGTCTGCACGGTCGCTGTGAAACGGCGTTGCTCCACGACCTTGACGAGTTTGTCGGGAATGGATTGCGTGCCCAGACCCGGCGCAATGGAGTCCAAGCCGAGCCCGGGCACCGGCACTTGCGGCACGCGCGGCGTGTTGCGGGGCTGCTTGCGAGCCTGTTCCTGCTCCTGCTGGTTCTGCTGACTGGTGATGGAGACCGAGCGTGCCAGATAGTTCGCGGCGGCAAGAACCGGGAGCTCCTGCGGCTCGAACTGAATCCTGATGCGCGGTTCGTCGCCGAGCTGGAGTCGATACGAGGCGAAGTCCTGTCCCTCGGACTTGGAGGAATACTCCGGTTGGCGTGATTCGATGGCGATGCCCATCGCGGCGAGCTTGGCGCGGTCACGCTGGAATTGCTTGGCGAACGCCGCCTTCGCGGCTTGGTCCGCCAGTTCCCCGTAGGAATCGGCGTAGGCCTTCACCCTTTGCGCTATTTGGCGTGATGTGAGCCATTGGGGGAACGCCGACGACAAGACGGCGAGCACATCAAGTTCGTGCTTACCCCACTTATCCGAAAAACGACGCCTGCCGTTGGATCCTTCTGCCATATGACCTCGCGTATCTCGTTCGATGAATTGCGAAACGGGGCTCGTACCGCGTCCCATAGACATTCTAGCGGCCAATTCATGTGTGTGCACGCAAAACGACGATTACACGCCGTGCGCGCAATCGTTTTGTATGGAGAGCAAAACGCGGAGCGTGGCTTTCCCGCTCTTACGCAAGGTTACCACGCTCCGCGATTCGACTTTAGCAAAGGCCTCGAAATGACGATGCCGACGTCCATCGGCGTGTCATATGTGGCCGATGGATGCCGGCAGGAAGGTCATGGATGTCAGATCCATTCGTCAGGTTCGATGCCCTGCGGACCCACGAAGGAGCCGTTCGGCACGTAAGACGGATGGCCGTAATCAGGTAGGTGGGCGTCGCCGTAGAAGCTCACGTCGCGGCCGAAATACCAGTCCCCGTCCACCGTCACGCTGTTCGCGGCGGCGATGGACGGCACGCCGTAGGGGAATCTGTCGTCGAAGTCCTGGATGTTCTTGAAATGATCCGGGTCGAGCTTCACATCAGGGAAGACATAATTGCCGTCCTCCATCTCGAAGCTGTCCGTTAGATGGAAATAATAAACGACTATTTCCTAATAATAATACAATTTTTAT
>CAYVHC010000098.1:0-4485 GCA_964451025.1 uncultured Bifidobacteriaceae bacterium | reverse complement strand
ACGAAGCATCGCATCGCGTCCCCGGTCTCATGGTCACGGCGGGTGAACAAGCCCATGATGCGCATCGTCATCGCCATCGTGGTTCTTGTGGCGTCGATGTCCGGCGCATTGGCGCTGCGCACGCTCATGATCGAGGATTCCTTCACACTGAGCACCACGAAGCAGAACATCTCGCAGCTGCAGCAGGATGTGGAGGCGGACGAACTGCAACTGGAGCAGCTCAACGCCGACCTTCCCAACAAGGCGACGCAGATGGGCATGGTGCCCGGTTCCGGCTCCGTCACTCTGGACATGGGGCAGGGCAGCCAATCGTCGACGTCTTCCCATGACGCCACGGATTCCGGCAGCGCCTCGGCGGATGCATCGGCGAGCGCGTCGGCGCAGGGGCAGGCGCAATGACGAGGTCGACAATGACCGATTCCCCCGATTCCCGGGATTCCCGGGATGTGCACGATTCGCAGGACCACTCCCAGGTGCGGCGCGCGGCCAAGCCGCGCCGTTCGATATCCAGCATCCTGCATTTGCCATGGAACACCATGCTGAAACGCGTGGTGGTCGTGTGCGTGCTGATTGCGGTCTATGCCACGTTCTGCGTGGTCAGGCTCGCCGGTTTCCAGCTCGGCGGGGCGTCCGTGGCGCAGCAGGCGACCGCCTCGCGTACGGTGACCGTCGTCACCCACGGTACCCGCGGCGAAATCGTCGACACGAACGGCCAGGTGCTGGCGCAATCCGTGGAACGCTACACGATGTATGCCGATCAGAATGGCGCTGCGGCGTTCAAACCCGTTAAATGCACCGGCACCAATGCCTCCATCTGCCAAAACATGGACGGCACGTCGAACCCTGACGCCACGGGCGTCGAGGCGGTGGCGGAACTGCTCGCGCCGTTGCTGGGCGTCAGCGAGATGGAGCTGGGTGGCGAACTCGCCGGGACCAGCTCGTACGTCGTGCTGCAAAAGAACATCACCCCTCAGCTCAAGCAACAGGTCGAGGCTCTTCATCTGTCCACCGTCATTGGGTTCGAAAGCACATCCCAGCGCCAGTATCCCGACGGCACGCTGCTGGGAGATGTGCTGGGCGGCGTCAATGACGAGGGGACGGGCGTCGCCGGTATCGAGCTCATGATGAACGACGCCTTGCAAGGTCAGGATGGGTCGACCACGTATCAGCAGGCGCTGACCGGCGAGCGGATTCCCGGCACGCAGACTGACGCCTCGCAGGCGCTGAATGGCGGCACCGTCAAGCTCACGATCGACAGCGACGTGCAATGGTACGTCGAGCAAGCGCTCAAGGAAGGCGTGACCAGCCAGAAAGCCAAGTGGGGCATCGCCGTCGTGCAGGAGGTATCCAGCGGCAAGATCCTCGCCATCGCCGACAGTCAGGACATCACGGCGGGCAGCGACGAGGCCAAGACGACCGCGTCACTTGCGATGACCCAGACATTCGAGCCGGGCTCGACCGGCAAGGTCATCACGACGGCGGCGCTCTACCAGGAAGGCTTGCAGAGGCCGACCAACCAGTTCACCATACCCAACACGATCACCGTGGACGGCCAGACATACAAGGACGCCGAGGCACACTCCGTATGGCACCTCACGAGTGCCGGCATCCTGTGCTATTCCTCCAACGTGGGCACGATCATGGAGTCGAGCGGGTATTCGTTGGAAAAGCGGTACGAGTACCTCAGAAAGTTCGGCATCGGCCAGGATTCAGGCATCAATTTCCCCGGTGCTACGTCCGGTCTGCTCAACGACTACTCCCAGTGGGACGGCCGCACGCAGAACGTCGTGCTGTTCGGCCAAGGCTATGCGGTCACCGCATTGCAGATGACGAACGTCGTCGCCACGATCGCCAATGGGGGAGTCCGGCTGGGGCAGTCGCTCATCGAATCCGCCACCGATGCCAATGGCACGGACGTGACGCCCTCCGTCAATGAAACGACGCGCGTCATCGACGAATCCGCCGCCGCCAACACACTCAACGCCATGGAAAGCGTCGCCGAGAAAGACCACAAGTGGGATTCGATCCCCGGCTACCGTTTCGCCTCCAAGTCCGGCACCGCGCAGGTGGCCGGCGATGACGGCACGCTGTCGAGCATCGTCGCCGACTACATCATCGCCCTGCCGGCGAACGACCCCAAGTTCGTTGTCAGCGTGTTCATGAAGGACCCGGCGGGAACCGAAGGCGCCTGGACCTCTGGTCCGGTGACAGCAAAGATCGGCCAGTTCCTCATGCAGAAATACAAGATTCCGCAGTCGCCGGCCCGCACGGATGCGATCCCCGTGAAATGGTGAGCCGCGATGGGAATGCCACAACTCGGTGATAGTAGGTGCGAGGATGGTCGTCGCAGACGGACGGCCTCTCGTGGATACGACGCGGTAGGATTGCTCGGTGAAGGCGGATGCCGCGCCAGGCGCCATCCGCATCACGGACACAAGGCCATGCATCACCAGCAAGGAGCAGCGCGATGGGTTCGTTAAGCGAATCGACAACGGAACGCACGACAATCGGGGACCTGGGGCGAATCCTAGGGCTCGACATCGGCTCGGGGCAGGCCGCTCCGGTCACCGTGACATCGCTGGCTGACGATTTGCAGTCCGTGACCCCGGGCGCATTGTTCATCGCGGGCAAAGGCATGCATGTCACGCCCGATGTCATCACCGCGGCAGCCGATCGGGGAGCTTACGCTGTGCTGCTTCCCTCCGCGCTCAAACCCGCGTATGCCTCGGGAGACCCCGACATCCCCCTGCTTTTTGGCGACCCGAGTGCGATGGAACTGTCATCGCTGGCGGCGCGCATGGCAGGAAATCCCGCAAACCAGCTGGCGATCTTCACCGTGAGCGGATCGCAATCCGCCGGATCTGCCGAAGCATTGGCGGACCTGCTCCATGTGCTGGGCAATCCCGTCGGCCTGATCAGCGCGGGCAATTCGTATTCCCTGGAACGCGACCTCGTGTTTTCGTACCCTATCGGCGGTTTGCAAGTGGAATCCGTGCTGGTCTCCGCCGTGGAGGATGGCGCCACGTCCGTCGTCATTGACGCCAGCGGCGACACCCTCGCCCCGGGGGCGCTCGCAGGCGTGAGCGTCGATGTGTGCGGGCTCACCGACCATGGCACCAAGGACAGTTCCCGCACATTGCATGACGAGATGGTCGTCGCGCTGGCGGATTATGCCCCGCAGATAACCGAAAACACGCACGCTACTGGACGCACCGGCGATTCCGATGAAATCGCCCGCGAGAACGTGACCAGCGGAGACGACCTCGGCATCAGCGAACTGTCGATCGCGGTGGCGATGGTCATGCAGGCGGGAATCAAGAAATCCGGCATTCGCAACGCGTTGCGCGTCGTGCAGGATTTCGCCTGACCGACCATGGACTTCAGGACGTTACAAGACAGGCGCGCCGGCATCAACGCCGGCGTCAATGAGGAAGGCGGACATTCCAGATGATGGATATGACGGTGGGCGAACTCGCCCAGTCTGTGCAAGGCGCGGTGGCGCATGCGGACGGAACGCAAGGCGTCGTGACATCCGTGTGCACGGATTCGCGCCAGGCGCGGCAGGGAAGCCTGTTCGTGGCAATCCCCGGGGAACGCGTCGACGGTCACGATTTCGTGGCGCAGGCCGCCCAGGCGGGCGCCACGGCCGCACTGGTGAACCATGAGGTGGACGTGGATGTGCCGCAGATCGTCGTGGACGACACCGTGGCGGCGTTGGGGCGTGTGGCGAAGGCCACCATTGCATTGCGCCGCAGCTTCGCGCTGGCCAGCGACGAAGACGACGACTCCGACAGCACCGGTGACAGCAACACACCCGCCATCGCAGGGCCTTTCGACCCCGCCGCGCCCCATCCGTTCACGGTCGTGGGCATCACCGGCTCCGTGGGCAAGACGACGACGAAGGACCTCCTTGCCGCCATGCTCCGCACCCAAGGGCCCACGGTGGCACCGGTCGGCTCGTTCAACAATGAGATCGGCCTGCCCCTGACGGCAACGCAGGTGGGGGAGGACACGCGCTATCTCGTCGCCGAAATGGGAGCTTCGGCGATGGGAGAGATCCGTTACCTGACATCCATTGTGCCGCCGGACGTGTCGGTGGTGCTGAAGGTGGGCGTCGCTCATCTGGGTGGATTCGGCTCCGTCGAAAACATCCGGCGCGCCAAAGCCGAAATCGTGCAAGCGCTCAGCCCTGACGGCGTGGCCGTGCTTAACGCTGACGATCCGCGCGTCGCCACGATGGCGGACATGACACAGGCCCGCACCGTGCGCTGGTTCGGCGTCGACGAAGCCAACAACACGTGCGACGTGAGGGCGCGCGGCATCGAGGTCGACGACATGGACCGCCCCAGCTTCACCCTGGTGGCGCCGGGACACGAGCATCGCGTGACTCTCGCGTTGCGCGGCAGGCATAACGTGATGAATGCGCTCGCCGCAGCATCTGCCGCACTGACGGTGGGGGTGCCCTTCGACGCCATCGTGCAGGTG
>CAYVHC010000097.1:0-4510 GCA_964451025.1 uncultured Bifidobacteriaceae bacterium | reverse complement strand
CCCACCAGGACCCACCTCCAGCATTGGAGGTTACCTTTCAACCAGAGATTTAGAGTGAATCCATATCCATGTTACAACAACCAGACTTTGGACTTCTGGGGCCATGTCATCTGACGTCCCTCCGGACGGCGCGTGCCGACGCGAAATCATTGCAGCGTCGGGCAGAAGGTCGCCGTCAGATAGCCGTACGAAATGCCTGTCGCGTATCCCGTGTTGGGATCGCGGATCGTGCCGTCGGAGGGGTCGACCGTGCCGCCGGTGCCCGGGTCGATGAGCGTGCCGTCGGCAGTCGTGATGACCTGCGTTGTGGCATCGTACGTACCGCCTTGGGCGGTGTAGTAATCGATGCGCTGCTGCGTGGTCATCGTCGACAGGTCCACCGAGTCCGAGGATGAGCCGTCGCTGGCGCTGGGTTCGCTGGACGTGTCTGGTGAGGTCTCTTCGGCGCTTGACGAAGCGTCGCCGCTGGCAGCGCTGGACGTGTCGGAGGGGCTGCTCGAGGCATCGGAGGTCGCATCGCTCGACGTGGCGTCCGTTTGCAGCGGATCCCCGTCACGCAACAGCTTCCAGATGTCGGCGGCGGAATCATCCCACACGACTCGATTCAGGTCATCGGGACTCGACGTGATGGGAATCGTGCGCGAGTAGATGCGGTTGACATCCAGATTCGTGAGGGTGGACGCCAACCCCACGAGCGTGCTGGCGCTTGCCAAGCCGGAGCTGAGCGACAGGTTGTTGAGCGCCGACAGCGCAAACTGGTACAGCTGGTTCGACTGGGAGACGATGTTCTTTTGCAATGCCGTCCGGATGAGGCGCTTGATGAGGTACTGCTGGCGAGTCGTGCGCATGATGTCGGAACCGTCGCCCAGACCGTGACGGGTGCGGGCGTATTGCGTGGCTTGCGCGCCGTCGAGATGCTGTACGCCTGCGGTCAGATTGAGCCCGGAGTAGGCGTCGTTCACATCCTGAGGCAGGCAGATGTCCACGCCTCCCAGGGAATCGACCATTTCGCTCATGCCGGCGAAGTCCACGACGACGAACTGGTTGATGTTGAGCCCCGTCAGGTAGTTGACCGAGTGCACTGCGCAGCTGGCGGCGCTTGTCAGGTCGCCGCCCTGCGAGTAGGCGTCGGCGAAGATCGAGTTGAACATGACGCCGTCCGCGCCCTGCATCGTCGAACCGTCCGACATCTTGCACGACGGCCGGTCCACGATGGAATCGCGGGGAATCGACACGAGGTTGATATAGGAGCGGTCCGCCGAGATCTGTGCCACGATCGTGGTGTCCGCCTGGTGTTCGTTTTCGAGAGCGCCGCCGCCGAGTGCTGCGTTTTCGGCGCCGTCACGCGTGTCCTGCCCCAGGATGAGCATCGTGATCGCCTGTCCGTCGTATGGGTCGAGCACGTCGTTCTTGGTGTCGCCGGCGCCGCCGTCCTGGTCGATGAATCCCACCTTGGAGCCGCTGATCTTGCCGTTGATCTGCGCATACACCGAACCGGCGAAACACAGGACGAATGCGATGATCGCCAGCACGAAGCAGGTGATGGCGGTGCGCAGGGTGTGCGATGTGCGGTAGTGCTTCGCATGTTTGGGGGCGGAATCAGATCGGGTGGTGTTGAGATTGCTCCCCGTCATGGAATCACCGGCTACCTTTCTGCGCGGATGCATTGTCGCATCCATCGCATGCGCCCCGCCCGGGGCATAGTGGACAAACGAACCCATTTTATGCGCACATGCCAACAGTTTTTCTGAAAGATGGCTTGGAAACGCGATATCTACACATAATTATCACCATTTGGAGGACCTGCGGCATGATTTTTCATGCATCCGTGACGTGGATGTGACATGGCTGTGGCGGCACAGTGACGGCACAGTGACGGCACAGTGACGGCACTGTTCTTGGTCCTTGGGCAGTCTGGGCACTGCTTTGAGCAACGCTTGACAATGTCTCGAACAAAGAGTGTAATCGTACGAGATATACACAGATGTTCGAGGGAGACGGCATGCGTGGTGGCACTCAGGATGAAGTCGGATGCTCGGAATCTAGGATTCAGACGGAACGACACACAGCGGCGCCGGGCGGTCGTCTGACCGATGGCGGTCGCGACCGTTCGACAGGGAAAGCGGTATGGATGCCTTGCGACGGCCACGTCTCGCATGCGACGGATGAGGACGGGGCCGAGGCGCTGTTGCGCCGGCTCGTCAAACAGGTGGGGGACCTTTCATGGCAGCTTGAGGCCAGGTGCGCGCAAACCGATCCCGACGCGTTCTTCCCCGACCGCGGGCGTTCGGCACAGGATGCCAAGAAGGTGTGCGAGGACTGCGCCGTCAGGGAGAAATGCCTGGACTGGGCCATCGAGCACAACGAGCGTTTCGGCATCTGGGGAGGCCTGTCGCAGCAGGAACGCAAACGGTTGCGCCGCACACGCCGGGCGTGAATGCACCTTCCGGTGCCATCGGGTCTGCGGCGCGGGGCGTCACGGATCCTTGTGAATGACGGCGGACGGCCATGAGCCGTCGTGAATGGTCACGAACGGGCGCTGGCGGAAGCAGCCAGATTCGGACGGAAAGACGGGGAGTCGGCCAATCTGCCGTAGCCACTACAATAAAAGGGCGGCGCATGCGAACACCGCCATGCCAGACTGTCAGCTGGCTGCGCGCGGTGCAGGCCGCGCGAACGGCATGCATGCGTGGCATCTTGATTGTTTGGCTATTGCAAGCCTTGAATACGGCAATGGATAAGGCGGCGAAGGATTCCTCATGGACAGTGCGCGCAGCGTAAGACAGGCGATTGATGCGGCGATCATGGCCGCGGGGCCTCTCGAAGGGCGTGTGGTGGACGATGAGGTCGCCGCGATCGTCACCGTGGAATCGGACCTGCGCTACCTGCCTGCCACACTCGGCGCGGTGTTTCGGCAGACCGTGCTCCCCGGCACCGTCATCATCGCCGACTGCGCTGATAAAACCTCCACCGTGGATCGTCGCACCGTCATCGTCACGCCGTCGAGGCTCCGTTTCGCGCCCACCGGCGTGGCGGCTCCCGCCGATCCGGTGCCTGCGCCGCCCGTTCCTGCAGCTCCCGGCGAAGTCAGTGGCACGGCGGGGCAGTCGCAGCTGACCGTGTACATCGCGGCCGTCCAAGGCGCCGCGAGCTTCACCGACGCGGTGGGCCGCGTTCTCGAACGAGTGCCGTTGCCGTTGGGCGCCCACCACATGTGGCTGCTGCACGATGATTCCCGTCCCGCCGACGAACACTGCCTTGAGGAACTCGAACGGGTGTGCCACAACACGCCCACGGTGTCCGTCATCGGCGCCAAGCAGCTGGACTGGACCGGCTCGAGGCTGCACAACGTGGGGTATTACAAGGCCCCGCACCACCGTCTTGCAAGCCTCGTCGTCGACGGCGAGCCCGACCAAGAGCAATACGACGCCCGCCAGGATGTGTTCGCGGTGTCCCTGGCCGGCGCCCTCGTCTCCGACAACGAATGGGAGCGGGTGTCCGGCGGCGAACCGCATGTGGGCACCTTGGGGGATTCCCGTGACTTCTGCCGGCGCATCTGCCTATCCGGAGGGCGCGTCGTCGTCGCGCCACGCGCGCGCATCGAACACTGCCGTGCACGCTACGAAGGATTGCGGTCCGCATCCGGCGCCGCGATGCCCAAGGGCGTGTATGCCCGCACGTATCCCGCGCTGCGCCGCAGCCGCGACCTGTATGTGTATTCCGACGTGTCGCGCGGACTGTGGGTGCCGCTGTGGCTATGGAGGCTGCTGGGGGCGTTGGTGAACTTTGTGAGGCTGCTCATCCGCAAGCGGCCTTTCGCAGCCGTCTGTGAATTCGCCGCGCCGTGGATCAACCTGCTGCACATACGCACCATGTTCCGCGTCAGACGCAACGTGAGCGCGCAGACCATCGTCTCCGCCAAAGCGGTGTCCATGCTCGCTGCAAACCATGAGCAGATGGCATCGTGGAAGTCACGGCGCCAGGCATTCGCATCCGAGCGGAGCACCGAGCCCATGGACCAGCTCGTCGAGGGGCATCTGCACGCACAGGCCTCCATCAAACACCGTTGGGCGGCATGGATGACCATTGCGGCGTTCGTCCTGGGCCTCGCCGTCAACGCCATGGCGGTGCGCGGCGCCATCATGGGCGGGCAGATCGTGTCCGACACGCTGCTGCCCACCGGCGCCACGATGCGCCAGCTCGCCCAAGCCGCCACCACATCGTGGACCTACGCTTCCGGCGCCGGTCTCGCCGTGGCTCCCACACCGTTCCTGCTCATACTGCTCGTCGTGAGCGCATTGTGCTGGGGGCATGTGCAGATCGCCGCCCTCGTCATGCTTGTGCTTGCCGCGCCGCTGGCGGCGCTGTCATTCTGGGCGCTCGCCGGCATCGTCACCAGGTCGAACCCCGTGCGTGTGTTCTCCGCCTTGGCATGGGTGGCGTTCGGCGCCATGGCGGGGTTCTATGCCCATGCTGATCTGCCGATGCTCACGGTGTGCGTTTTTTTGCC
>CAYVHC010000096.1:0-4538 GCA_964451025.1 uncultured Bifidobacteriaceae bacterium | reverse complement strand
GCTGCCGCTGGACAAGGACAACCGCGGCAACATCGCGCGCCTGAACGGCTTCCAGACCTCGAATCCGCGCGTCTTCGCCTGCGGCGACGCCGGCCGTGGCCAGTCGCTCGTCGTGTGGGCGATCGCCGAAGGCCGCAGCTGCGCCCATGCAGTGGACGAATACCTCATCGGAGGTCGTTCCGAGCTCGCATCGCCGATTGCTTCGACCACGCGCCCGATGGGTCTGCCGCGCAAGTAAAGCACGCCCAGTCACCACAGTGACCGATGAACGGCCGGAGGATTGCCCCTCCGGCCGTTTGTTTATGAGCGTTTTTGTGCGTCTTGCGTCGAAAAATGCGCCAATGCCGCCCAAAAGGCTGTATTATGGCTACAGACGTTGCACCATTTAAAGGAGAAGGTATGCCGAACAGAGCAGAACGACGCGCCCAGGCAAAGAGGGCGAAGCGCGGAGAAACTGCGACCACGAGCAGGAACACGCGGACGGCGCGCGCCCCACGGCGCGACGACGCAGTGGACGAGTATTCGCTCCAACAGCGTTCCCTGCATCTGCAGGAATCCTCGACGGACGAATGGAAGCCCAGCGCCAGCACCGAGCCGCGCAGCCACGACACGGACGTGACGCCGGACGACCTTGCGTTCCGCAATCCCAAGAAGGCGCCTGCGCCCAGCACCGTGCGCGGATGGGGCCGTTTCTTCAGCTGGCTGTTCATCGTTCTTTCCGCCATCGCGTTCATCATCGTGATGTTCCTGCCCAGCAAACCGCTGTGGGCGATCGTGACCGTGTCGGTGATCTTCATCCTCGGCGTGCTCTCGCTGTTCCTCTTCGGCGGTTCTCCCAGCGAAAACCCGAACGTGGATTCCAACGGCACCGCAGTGTGAGTGCATCCGCAGGGCATCGACGGCCGAGTGCTACGGCACCCGGCCGTTTTCCATGCTTCCGGGCGTATCATGAAGCACAGTCAGGCACAGAGCACCGACAGGCGAAAGGCAGACATCATGGCGATTGACCATTCCAAACCCGCAGTCGAAATTCACGATGTGGAATTCCGCCGCCGCAAACGCACCATCATCACCCATGTCAACCTCACGATCCAACCGGGGGAGAAGTGGGTGCTGTTCGGCCCCAACGGCATCGGCAAATCCACGCTTGTCTCGATGATGGCGACGCGCGCGTTCCCCTCCGAAGGCACGGTGGATATTTTGGGCAATCGGCTGGGGCGCGTCGATGTGTTCTCATATCGAAACCGCATCGGCCTGACCTCCGCGGAACTGGCCAGTGCGTTCCCTCCCGACGAGGATCCGCTGGACGCAGTGGTCACCGCCCTCAACGCCGTCACCGGACGGTGGCGCGACACATACACCGACGAGGATTACGCGAAGGCGCGCAGCCTCATGCAACGTTTCGGCATCAGCTATCTGGCTGGCAAGCAGATGTGGCGTCTCTCGTCCGGCGAACGTACACGCGTGCTCATCTGCCGTGCGCTCATGGCGCAAAGCGACCTCATCATCCTTGACGAACCGACCACGGGACTTGACTTGGGCGGGCGTGAGCTCGTGCTGCACGCCCTCACGGAAGTCGCCGCGGAAGACAGCCCGCGCGCCATGGTGCTCGTCACCCACCGTCTGGAAGAAATCCCCCAAGGCTTCGACCATGTCGCCATCATGGGACGCATGAGCGGCAGCGAGCTGGAGGCGGCGAACGTCATCGTGCGTGACGGCGATCCGGCGCCCGGCACCATCCTGTATACGGGCGGCTTGGAAGGCGGATTCACCGAGGAACGCCTCGAATCCCTCTTCGGCATTCCGCTCCAAGTGGTGCATGCCGGCACGCGCTGGGGTGCGTTCGCCAAGGAATGATACGCCATCCGGCTGCGTAAGGCAGCGCAACCACACAAGGCGGCGTCAAACCACGTACGGCAGCGTAAAGCTACGCCAAGCGATAACACAGAGAGTACGGAAACACAACAAGCGACGAAAGGCGGATGGCATGATGCGACGCGGCCCCCTGCAGGCAGGGGAGAAGGTGCAGCTGACCGACCGCAAGGGAAAGATGATCACGGTGCAGCTGGTGCCCGGCGAAAGGACGCAGACGGAGCACGGCTACATACTCCACGATGATCTGATCGGAGCCAGCGAAGGCACCGTGGTCGTCACCGTGAGCGGCGCCTTGGATGCCGCGGCTGGCGCCACCGGTACCAGTGTGAGCGGCACGTCCACCGATGCCATGAGCGCCGCGGAAGCGCATGCGCTGAACCCGCGCAAGCCGTGGAAGGGCACGCGTCGCATCGGCGGATGGTCGTGGTGCGTCATGCGCCCCAGGCTCGCTGACTATGTGCTGTCGATGCCGCGCGGCGCGCAGATCATGTATCCCAAGGACATCGCGACCGTGCTGCAACTGGGCGACATCCGCCCCGGTGCGCGCGTGCTGGAGTCCGGCGGCGGCAGCGGCGCGATGGGCATCAACCTGCTTGAGGCTGTGGGAGAGACCGGCAGCCTCACCACGATCGAGCTGCGCCCCGAATTCGCGCACATCTGCGAAGCGAACGCCACGCTGTTCTTCGGATACCGCCCGCAGTGGTGGGACCTGCGCGTGGGCGACTTCGATTCCGTCGCAGCCACGCTGCCTGAGCACAGCTTTGATCGCATCGTGCTCGATATGCTCGACCCGTGGAATCGCCTCGAGCAGGCGCATCGCGTCATCGAACCCGGCGGCGTGCTCGTGGCATACGTGACCACCACCACGCAGCTGAGCCGCCTTGCGGAGGCTGTGCGTGAATCCGGCCAATGGACGCAACCGGAGGTGCAGGAGACCTTGGAGCGCACATGGAAGGTCGAGGGGCTGTCGGTGCGTCCAAACCATCAGATGATCGCGCACACCGGCTTCTTGTTCATCACCCGCGCGATGGCGGATGGCGTGCAGGCGCTTCACAAGAAAGAACGCGCCACGAAGGACGTTTACACGGATGTCGATGAACTGGATTCCTTGGAATTGCGCGACATTTCGGACCGCAAGGTGCGCAAGGTGATCCGCGACCTCGACCGTCAGGTCAAAGAGCAGGAAGCGCAAGCGCAGCAGTAGCGGCCGCAACAAGCGCTGGCAATAAGGCCGCCGATACTACAGAAATCACGCATTCACCACGACGGACAATCCAAAGACTCGGACAACCCGAAGACGCAATGTCACGGAAAGCCACAAGGAGGCTCAAATGGGGTCGGCACAAGACAATCTCACACGCCTGGCAGCGGCGGTCAAAGACACGCCGTATGTGCTCATGCTCATGCGCCACGGCAAGACGGAGCCGTATTCCACCAACGGCGACGCTGCGCGTGAATTGACCGACACAGGGCGCAAGCAGGCCAAGGCGATGGCGAAAACCCTGGAAAGCTTGGGCTTGGTGCCGGACGTGGTCGCGTCATCCGCCGCCAAGCGCGCACGCCAGACCACCGATCGCATGCTCAAGGTGTTTGGCGACGGGCCGGACGCCCGCTACCACATGGACCTCTATGACGGTGGGATGCAGGCACTGCTTGACGAGCTCGTGCACACGAAGGCGTCCGATCACAAGCTGCTCATCGTATGCCATGAACCCACTGTGTCGATTGCCGCGCAGTGGCTGTCGGATCCGGATGCGCAAGGTGCCGAGGCGACGACGCTCAGCGAGATGAGCATCGGTTTCTCACCGGCTTCCGTCGCCGTGCTGGGCGGCAGCGAGCCATTCGCCCAGTGGAGCCTTCATCATGCGGTGCCCCTCGCGCTGTTGCGCTCCGGCACCATCGAGTAAATCATCGCGGTTCATGAACTATTGCATGTAAACCATGGCATTGGGCAACTGCTTGGCATGCTTGGCATCCCGGGCATGCCCAACACAACGCAGCTTCTAATGCAATGCCACTGATTCTTTTTCTAGCAGTGTGCAATGGATCTTCGGGGTGTTGGCGTCGATGGGCGGTATCGCAGCGGTTGTCGTTGGCGGCTTGAGATCCGTCACCGCCTGGGCGTCAATCAGTGACACCAGCTTGACCGCCGCCCAGTAACCCATTTCGAAATGCGGCAGCTCCACGGTGGTCAGCGCAGGGTAGAGCGTCTCGGCGAAAACACGGTGATGGTCCACGCCCACCACTGAGATATCCCTGCCGATGGTGAGGTCATGCCGCGCCGCGGTTTCGTAGACATACAGCGTGCGCGCGTCATTGAAGCAGAAGAATCCATCCGGCCGCTCCCGGTCGAACAGTTCATGCACGGATTCCACGGCAACCTGGGGCACCGAGACATTCGTGACGAGCCCCTCGTCGTAAGGCATCCCGCCGTCGCGCAAGGCGGCCTGGTAACCGGCAAAGCGGCCGGATTGGGCTTGCTGCACCCCGGGTTCGTCACATCCGACATAGGCGATGCGCTGGCATCCGGCTTTGACCAAGTACGAGGTGGCGTCGTAGCCGATGGAGAACTCGTCGGGCACGACGCTGGGGATCGCGCCTGTGCGTTCCGTGGCGTCGGCAAGCACGGTGGGGTAGTCCAACAGCTTGGAGGGCACGTCGGT
>CAYVHC010000095.1:0-4620 GCA_964451025.1 uncultured Bifidobacteriaceae bacterium | reverse complement strand
CAGACCCGCCGTTGGAACCCGAAGATGAAGCAGTACATCCTCATGGAGCGCAACGGCATCCACATCATCGACCTTTTCGCTTCTCTCGAGAAGATCGACCAGGCTTATGACTTCATCAAGCAGACCGTGGCGCACAACGGCACGATTCTGTTCGTGGGCACCAAGAAGCAGGCTGCGCAGACCATCGCCGAGCAGGCGACCCGCGTGGGCATGCCCTATGTCTCCGAGCGCTGGCTGGGCGGTATGCTGACGAACTTCCAGACCGTGTCTGCCCGCGTCAAGCGCATGAAGGAACTCGAGGAGATCGACTTCACCGATGTCCACAGCAGTGGCCTGACGAAGAAGGAACTTCTCCTCCTCGAGCGCGAGAAGGACAAGCTCGTCAAGGAGCTCGGCGGTATCCGCAACATGAGCCGCGTTCCCTCCGCACTGTTCGTCGTCGACATCAACAAGGAGCAGCTTGCTGTCAAGGAAGCCCACATCCTGGGCATCCCGGTCGTTGCTCTCGCCGACACCAACACCGATCCGGAGAGCGTGGACTACCCGATCCCGGCCAACGATGACGCCATCCGCGCCGTCGAGCTGCTGACCACCCTCATGGCAGACGCCGTTGCCGACGGCCTGCTTGAGCGCAGCGGCAAGGCTGAGAAGGCTGATGACAAGGCTGCAGACCAGCCGATGGCCGAGTGGGAGAAGGATCTGCTGACGCAGGACGCTTCCGCGAAGTCCGAGGCTGCCCCGGCCGCCGAAGCCAAGGAAGCCGACGCACAGGCTGAGTGAACCTGACGGTTCCTTTCCAGCGGCCGGCGCCAGCGCATGGCGCGTGCGCCGGCCGCGGAAGGAATCCCTTCATTCTTCAAACGTTTGCCAGGGGCCGCACCAGCGGCTCCCGGCGAGGAATTTCCCAGGAAATCCATAAAGGAGCAAAGACACATGGCACAGATTACTGCCAAGCTCATCAAGGAGCTGCGTGATGAGACCGGCGCTGGCATGATGGACGTCAAGAAGGCGCTCACCGAGGCCGACGGCGACATCGCCCGCGCCAAGGAGATCATCCGTGCGCGCGGCATCGCCGCCGCCGGAAAACGCGAAGGCCGCAAGGCGCAGGAAGGCCTCATCGCCTCCCAGGTCAAGGACACCGCCGATGGCCAGGTCGGCTATGCGATCGAGCTCAACTCCGAGACCGACTTCGTGGCAAAGACCCCGCAGTTCGTTGATTTCGGCAATGAGGTGATCGCGGACATCGTCAAGGCGGACGCGTCCACCATCGCCGAGGTCGAGGCCGCTCCTTCCAAGTCCGGCACCATCAAGGAGACCGTGGAAGAGGCAGGCGCTCTGTTCCACGAGCACGTCAAGCTCGGTCAGTTCGCCAAGATCGCCGGCCCGCACGTCGAGGTGTACGCTCACCGCAAGTCCGCTGAGATGCCGCCGTCGATTGCAGCCCTCATCGCTACCGACGCTAACGGCGCCAAGGTTGCTCACGAAGTTGCCCTGCAGATTTGCGCAATGTCGCCGCGCTGGCTCTCCGCCGATGATGTGGATGCCGACGTGCTCGAGTCCGAGAAGCGCATCGCCACCGAGAAGACCCGCGAAGAGCTCGCCGCCAAGGGCAAGCCGGAGGCTGTGATCGAGAAGATTATGCCGAAGATCGTCGAAGGCCGCCTCAACGCCTTCTATGAGGAATCCGTGCTCCTCGAGCAGGCTTTCGTGAAGGATCCGTCCAAGAAGGTCAAGGATCTGTTCAAGGAAGTCGATGGCAAGGCTCTGTCCTTCGCTCGCATCGAGGTCGGCAAGGGCGAGGAAGAGGACGCTGAGTAAGTCGACGCTGAGTAAATCTCTGTGAGACCGATCGCGCCACGTCTGCCGTGACGTGCCGATGAGACCCCGCAGACATGAATCCCGATGGATTGTCATGTCTGCGGGGCCTTTGCATACTCCGCCTCATTGCGGGCGAGAGGGCGCGATGGACGTCCCCGGAGCCATTCCGGGAAGGCGGCGGGGCAGTGGTCAGTGTCGGCTATTTCGGATACCATGAAGACGTTTAACCACCAGACGAAAGGCATTGGCATGGCAGTTGCAAACGCGTCCACTTCTCGCAGGGTTTTGTTGAAGCTCTCCGGCGAGGCGTTCGGCGGCGGCTCCGTCGGCATCGACACCGTGGTGGTGCGTCGCATCGCCGGCGAAATCAAGAAGGCCGTGGATGCAGGTGTCCAGGTGGCAATCGTCGTCGGCGGCGGCAATTTCTTCCGCGGTGTCGAGCTCAGCCAGGCCGGCCTCGCCCGCGCCCGCGCCGATTACATGGGCATGCTCGGCACGGTCATGAACTGCCTCGCCTTGCAGGACTTCCTTGAGCAGGAAGGCCAGCCCACCCGCGTGCAGACCGCCATCACGATGGGCCAGGTCGCAGAACCATACATCCCGCTCAAGGCGATTCGCCATCTTGAAAAGGGCAGGGTCGTCATCTTCGGCGCAGGTGCGGGCATGCCGTATTTCTCCACCGACACCGTCTCCATCCAGCGCGCCCTCGAGATTCATTGCTCCGAGGTACTCATGGGCAAGAACGGCGTTGACGGCGTGTATTCCGCCGATCCGCGCAAAGATCCCTCCGCCCGCATGTACAGCCACCTGAGCTACACCACCGCTTTGGTCGACAATCTCGCGGTCATGGATGCCTCTGCGCTGTCGATGGCACGCGACAACCACCTTCCGATCCGTGTCTTCGGCCTCGAAGGCGTGGGCAACGTCACCAAGGTGCTGGAAGGCGAGAGGATCGGCACGCTCGTCTCCGACGCCGATTCCGAATTTGCGCAGTAAAGCAACATACGCCATACGCTGTTCGGGGGCAAATTCCCCGTTCGGGCGATATCATGGCGCTCAAGCGCATACTATAGATATACAAGCCAGAAAGTTACAGCAACCGTCACCCAAAGGAGAGGACTATGGCAACAATCGTCGATCAGGCTAAGGCCCAGATGGACAAGACCGTCGAAGCGACAGAAGAGAACTTCGTGGGCATCCGCACCGGCCGTGCGAACCCGTCGCTGCTCAACGGAATCACCGTTGACTACTATGGCGCGCAGACGCCGCTCAAGGCGCTGGCATCCATTTCCGTGCCGGAACCGCGCACCCTTGCCGTCATGCCATTCGATCAGTCGCAGGCTCCCGCGGTGGAGAAGGCGATCCGTGATTCCGACCTGGGCGTCAACCCCAGCCGTGACGGCAACGTGATTCGTGTGACGCTCCCGGAGCTCACTGAGGAACGCCGCAAGGAATATGTCAAGCTCGCCCGTACCAAGGCCGAGGAAGGCAAGGTCGCCGTGCGCAATATCCGCCGCAAGGCGAAGGAATCCGTCGAGGCTGCCGTCAAGGATGGCGAGATCGGCGAGGACGAAGGCACGAGGCTCCACAAGGATCTCGACGCCCTGACGAAGAAGACGAGCGACCAGATCGACCAGCTTCTCGACAAGAAGGAAAAGGAAATCCTCGAGGTCTGATCGACACCAGCCCCGGCTGCGTGATTCACCATCAGATTCCCGCACGTTCCGCCGCGGTTCAATGCCGCGGCGGTTGCATTCACGGGGCGCGCAGGTGGGTGCATCAGATACATCAGGGCGGTTTCATAACGGTGATTGTCGGCGATTTGCGTGGCTTGCAGTCGTTCATTCATCAATCGCATCCCAGCTGCAAAGGAGCGGTAATGGCAGATTCCACCAGGCATGACGCGGAGGCAACCGACAAGCGCAAGGAGAAGTCGGATGCCCTTGCGGCAATCAATTCGCGCACAGGACGCAACATGCCCCAAGCCGTCCTCACCGGCGCGATTCTCGTCGTGCTTGTGGTCGCCTGCCTGGTATTCGAACGCACGATCTTCGTGGCGCTGTGCATAGCATTCATGCTGCTCGCCGTGTGGGAGCTGCGCGTGGATTTCGCCACCGCAGGCATACGTATCCCCACGATCCCGTTGTGGATATGCTCGGCAGGCACGCTGTTGCTGACATACTTCTACCCGCAGCATGTCATGGGGCTGGGCTTGGGCCTGCTGTGCTCCGTCGTCGTCATCGCCGTGTGCGCATCGTTCCAATTCAAGCCCCACGCCCGAGTGGACGGTGCGGTCGTCGCCAAACTCAAGGACGCCGGGATCGACACGCCTCAGGATGTGCTCGGCGGCCAGGTCGTCCACGATCGCATGACGCACGTGTCCGTCTCGATGTTCTCCATGCTGTATCTCACGCTGCTTCCCAGCTTCCTCGTGCTGCCGTTGACGATGGGGCATCCCGTGGCGCACGGCTTCTACGCCGTGTTCGTGCCGGCCTTGGGCGATATCGGCGGATTGTTCATCGGCGCGGCATTCGGCAAGCACAAGCTGTCGCCGCGCATCAGCCCCAAGAAAAGCTGGGAGGGGATGTTCGGCTCCATGCTGTTTTGCACGGTCGGTGCACTGTGCATCGGTCTGGCGACGTATCCCTTCGATGAATTCGCCCAGAAATGGTGGATGCTGGTGATTATGGGCATCATGGTGGGCGTGACGGGATTGTTCGGCGACCTGTGCGCATCCATGATCAAACGTGACCTGGGTCTCAAGGACATGGGACACCTGCTCAAAGGGCACGGGGGAGTGCT
>CAYVHC010000094.1:0-4640 GCA_964451025.1 uncultured Bifidobacteriaceae bacterium | reverse complement strand
ACCGTATCTGGGTGCCGGTTATCCCAGTGGCATCAGGGACGGGCAGCAGGGCGTGTCGTATGATGCGCAGCCCCGTGCGGGCGATCTTGTGGCGAACGACGGCACGCAGGATGAGCTTGCGCCAGCCGGCGAGCATATCGCGTTCATCGAACAGGTGAAGGATGATGGGACGCTGGTCATCAGCGAAGGCAATTACGGTCTGCCGGCTGGCGGGTGGACGACGTACAACCGGCGTGAACTGCATAGCAAGGGTGATTACGTGCATTACCGTTACCTGCATTACAAGGCGTGGGATGCGGCTGCCTGAACGTGATGGGAAAAAAGGTCGTGTCCCGGGCTTCGGCAAGTCCGGGACACGACCCCTTTTGGGAAACGGCTTCGCCTGGTTCGCCCGGAATGGCGTGCGAAACACTGTCGAGACACAGCCTAATACGCTAGTAGACGTTCGGCTTCGGCATGTTCACCTGAATCACCTCACCCTGACCCCCATACCACAAAGCACTGTCACCCGTACTCGACGCGCTCACACGCCCGGCACGCCACCCATACGCACCCTCACGAGGCAACGGCTTCTCACCGAACACAGGAATCGCATCATGCCTCCACGACAGATTCGACGGCACACGATCGGGATGCATGTCAGCCGCCACATAATACGGATCGGCAAGCCACCAACCCGCATCCGACCCCGCCATCGACACGCGACCATCCGCAGTGACGCTCATCGTGTCCCTCACGGTGAACGACCCCCACAACGGGCACCACGCCCACACGTCGTCATGCCGCTGACCGTCATACCCCAACGGCAGCGACTCATACCCCGAGTCGGTCGGCATGCTCCACAACAGCCATTTGACCGTGCCCGTCACCGTGCACTCCCCCATGTCCGTGCAATCCACGTTCTCCGCGTGCGCGCGGAAACCGCTTATCAGGTTGACGTCCCGGATGTACCCCCACAAATCCTCGCCGTATGTGGCGAGAGTGGGGTCGGAATTGTCTTCGGGCGGGTTCGCGTTCCACGCTTGCCGTGGGTTCGCCAGAATCCGGGGTGCGGAGGGTTCCTCTCCCATCGCATACGCCGCCGCCACGTCCTTCCAGGGATGTCCGACGAGGGTCGCGGGATCGGTGTCCGCGTCGGCACCCCACGAGTGTCGTGCTTCGAAAGCCTGTTTGGCGAGGGCTTCCGTTTCTTCCACGCTGGGTTGTGACGCGGTTGGCGTGGGCGTGGGTGTCGCGGCGGATGGTGTCGGCGTGACGCTTGGCGTGAGCGTGGATTGTGTGGCGCTTGGCGTGGCCTGGGGCTGCGTGTCATGCGCAAGGGAACGCCTCCACACCGTCCAGCCGACGGCAAGCACGACGACCAGCATCACCGTGATGATGACAGCGAGTTTGCTCCTCCTACCGTTCAATTTTTCGTCTACTCCTTCAAGATTTCGGCTTGTATGCTTGCGTTCGTTTCGCTTCCGGCGTTCCAGCCTGCGATGGCCAGGACAAGCTGAAACACGGCAAGGCACACGGTGAACCGCGTGCCGGGAAAATCGACGCCTCCCATGCCCATCAGACTACGCGCCATCTCGTACACGATGACGCCGAAGAGCACACCCGCCGCTTCGCATGAATTGGCGCCCAGCATGGTCGCCAAACGGCGGGACGGCGAAAGCTGCGCGTGCACGCACGCCTCCAACAGCCAGCCGCCCGCATACGCGGCAATTAAGTACTGGATGGCGGCGAACATGGCGACGATGAGTGCGTCCACGATGCTGTCGAGGTTTTTATCCAGCCAGTCGATGACGTGCGGGTGTGCTGCGATCCACAGGTTGAAAACGATGCACGCGAGGATGCACGCGAGGAAGAACATGCAGACAAGCGTGCAGATCTTCGTCAAAAAATAAGATTCTTTTTTCATCCCATCGTCTCTTTTCTGAATCGTTGGCGTTCCAGCGTACCCGTGCGGCACGCCGAGGCAGTCCTACCATAAGACAGAATCACAGCCCAGTCAAAACACCCGCACTCGCACGGCATGGACGCACACCCAACGGACTAGGATAAGGAAAGACGGGACACCCGCGCAAGGGAACAACGCATTCGTCCCGCACCACACCCCCATGACACCATTCGAGGAAAGGAACCCACATGGTATGGAATCCCGCGCTCCACCCGCGTTGGTGGGACGGACGATGGCGCGAAGTCAACCTCGCCCCCGGCGCATACATGCTCACCGACAGGGCGGGAAAGATCCGCTCCTACTGGCTCAACGACATGGACCAGCTCAACGCATGCCAGAACATCCTCACCTACGGCAGCACAGGCAGTTACATTACGTTCGGCACCGGCACGCAGGGCAGCGCCAACCGGTTCGCCGGGGAATCCGTGGAAGCGGAACGCATGCACCTGCAGCCGAACGACGACGGCGAACTGCTCGCCACATGCGCGACACGCAGCAGCATCACAGGCGTCACCTACCATGACGTGCCCGCACCCCCCGAACCCATGAGCATCACCCGGTTCAGCCAGTTCGAATATTCCGCGCCGGACGATGACACGTACACGTATTCAAGAGAGCACAGGCTCGACCCCACGTGGGGCAAGGGCAGTGACAAGAGTGGAGGCCGTGACTTGGAGATTGGCCCTGAGGGGCTCGACCCCACGCGGGGCAAGGACGACGGCAGGACCAACCCGTACAATGTCAACGGTTTCGGCTCCCAAGGCCAGTCCGAAGCCACCTACACGACAAAAGGCAATTCCACGGGACGCGCCTACAGGGCGCCCGAAGTGAACAAGGCCGAAGCCATCAACCGCCAGGCGTTCGAATCCCCCGAATCGAAAACCTATTCGCTCGACCCCGGCATGATAGCCGACACGGCCGCCGAACTCCGCCGCAAACTGCAATCGGAACGCCACATCAGCGAATCCGCCGCACGCCGCACGCAGGTGTGGGTCGGATTCGACAAGCATGGGAACGCCGTCATCGTGCCAGCGGAAAACAATGAGGGCAAGCAGACGCGACCCCCTCACAACACGGGCGGCAGTCCGTTCGCCCGCGTCACCATGAGCGACCTCACCCGCCAATGCCGCGTATTGCAGGCGGACGGTCGCAAGCCCGTGGAATTCACCGTCGCAGGCGGACCCAACACGTATTCGACCGGGCGAAGCAAAATGAACGCCCTCCACTGGCGTACCGATTTCGATGATGCGAACGGCAGGAGCGTCACCGCGTGGGGCAGTGTCACTGCGCGTCCCGGCTCGTCGAAGAACGCGGGTGGTGTCACGGCATGGCGTTCCGAGGAAAGCCCCATGCGTTATCTGAAGCATGGGAATCTGGACAAGGCCGGGTATGGTGAGAGCGTGAGGCGCCGTGAGATGCGCCGCATCAAGCTCGCGGCACCCTACCGTAATCCGAAGGATGTGAATGGCGCGGTGATGCTCCTCGGCATGCGTCACGCTTTGACGACCGTCGGCGCGAAGGATGTTTCGTATGATGCGGCGAAGGGCGCGGGCGCGTGGCACAAGCCGGATTGCGACATAAGGTTCGACGCGAATGGTGAGTGGATAGGCGGCGTGGCGAAGACGTCGAAGGGGTTCGAACGCTTGTACAATCGGCGTATCATGCGTGACGGTGCCGGGAAGCGTTTGAAGTCTGCGGTCGTGCCGGGGCGTACCATGCGCCTGTCGGATGGATGTTACCGTGCGAGCGTGTATGATCCGGCGAAGGGCAGGAACAGTGCGAGGTATGCGTATTTCGCGCCGGATGGCCGGGAGCTTGCGGGGGAATGGGTGTCGTCGGCGGATTCGCAGACGGTGCATTATTACGATGATCATGGGAGGGTGCGTGACCGTCAGCGTCTGTCGGGTGAGCGTGTGGACGTGCGCCCGGACACGAATTAGTTCCCGGTGTGACAACAAGAGGGGTGCGGCATCCGACGGTAGGATGCCGCACCCCTCTTGTTGTTGGGCGGTTGTGGGGATTACGCTTTGACATAGTGTATCCCACGGGATACACTATGCTCATGGACATCATAGAAACGGAGCAATACGACAAATGGTTCCACAAGATAAAAGACCGTAAAGCAAAAGCAAGAATCAACATACACCTCACCAAATGCCAACTCGAAGGGCAACTGATAGGAGATATCAAACCGATAGGCAAAGGAGTCAACGAACTCAGATTCCATTTCGGACCCGGATACCGAATCTACTTCGCGCAAAAAGGAAGTCTGCTTGTCCTTCTCCTTGCCGGAGGAGACAAAAGCTCCCAACAGCACGACATCAGAACAGCACAACACCTACTCGACCAACTCATCAAGGAGGAGAAATGGTAAAACTCAAGCGCTGGGACCCCAGCGAATACATAGAATCCGAAGAAGACGCCATCGCCTACCTCAACGCCGCAGCGGAATCCGACGACCCCGCCCTGCTCCAAGCGGCGATCGGTCAAATAGCCAAGGCACGCGGAATGGGACAGATAGCAAAAGAGGCCGGCGTAGGCAGGGAAAGCCTCTACAAAAGCCTCGACGCCACCGGCAACCCAAGTTTCAAGACCATCGCCAAGGTCGTGCATGCACTCGGCGGACGCCTTACCATCACACCATTGACACGCGAAACCATCGGAAAGTGAGATACGTATGAGCAAACGCAGACAA
>CAYVHC010000093.1:0-4664 GCA_964451025.1 uncultured Bifidobacteriaceae bacterium | reverse complement strand
ATTGCTCAAAGAGCGGATGGATAAAATTCTCGACAGAATGGAAATGGCAAAAGCCATGAGACTGCTGAATAAAAAAGCGGCATGATAACAGGCAAATGAACGAGGCCCACGAAGCGTATAAACGCTCCGCGGGCCTCGCGTTTTCATAGCTGAGCCACCGGTCGGTTTAGTGCGCAATCGTCACTGCACAGTCGTCACTGTGCAGTTGTCAGCGCACAACTGTTGCCAGCGCACAACTGTTGCCAGCGCACAACTGTTGCCAGCGCACAATCGTCAGTGCACAATCGTGACAGTGCTCTTGGCGTTCTCCAAGACGTATTGGCTGACGGACCCCAACAAGCGTGCATCGAAGCCGCTCAGGCCACGGGAACCAATGACGACTCGTTCGGCGTCTTCGCTGGCGCTGACCATTCCCTTGCCTGGAAGGATGTGGAAGGCATGCGCTCGCACAAGCACATCCGAGGGAATTTCCGCCTTCTCAATCCACTGCGCAACCTTGGATTCGGCGATGCTTTGTGCTTCTTCTTCGCTGGGAATGCCCTGGGCGGGGTCGGTATCGAGGGTCTTTATCTGCCAGCAATACAGGACTTTGAGCGGGCGCTTCTCAATGCGTGCCGCATGGGCGGCGAATGCAAGGGCTCTGAGAGAACATTCAGAACCGTCAATTCCCACAACGATAGGACGAGATGCTGCGGGTTCGGATTCCAGATCATCGCTGAGGGCATGGTGGATGTTTTCCGTGACGGCATTTTCCTGATAGTTGCGCACGCGCACCACGGTGACCGGCACATGGGAATGTTCGGCTATGGATGATGACACCGAGCCGAAGAACCAGCGGGCAACAGGGTTCAGGGAACGACGCCCCACCACGATTTGATCCGATTCCTGCCCGATGCGGAGCAATGCAGCGCTTCCCGAGGACCTGACGCTGGTGAGCTTGAGCTTGGACATATCAAAATTGATGCCTTCGTTGGCGATCTGAGCCCAGCTGTACAGCTTCTTGGTGATCTGCTCTCGGATGGCATCCCAGCCGGCTTCGTCTTCAGGCTCCGGGCCCATGTCCCATGAATACGTCCAGCCATACACGGCGTTGACATATTGCCCTGTGAGGGAGGCTTCCTGCATCGCCCAAGCCAGTGCGCAGCATGAGCCCTTCGAACCATCAATGCCAACGACGATGTCGGAATTCTTCTTGATGACGGGGAAGGAGCCCGTCTCGGTGGAAGGTTCGGTCATAATCTCTCCTTAACGGACGCCGAGGCGTCCGACGCGGCAAAGTATCCAATTCCCACTCTAGCGGACTGAAATAAAGTTGAGAAACACAGGGACTGCATTCCGCGGGTGTCAACGACCCGGTGCCGGGATTGCCGGTAGTGCGTGACTTGGGGCATGCTGGAGAATCGTGCTATGGGTGTGCATGGGTGTGCATAGGCATGCGCGGGCGTTGCATGAGGCGGATACTGTGCGATGCCTGCCGCATGGGCGTGTGCATGCATGAGTGCGTGCATGTGTGCTCATTGCAATCGAATCGGTTTCAGTTCATAGCGATATTCCGTTCAAATCGCTGCATTCGTCACCGAGAATCGGTAAAGTTGCAAGCACTTAGTAGGAGGGTTATCCGATGTTTGAACGTTTTACCGACCGAGCCCGGCGCGTTATCGTGCTGGCTCAAGAGGAAGCGCGCTCTCTCCAGCACAACTACATTGGAACCGAGCACTTGCTTCTGGGCCTGATCCGCGAAGGTGACGGCGTGGCGGCAAAGACGCTTGCATCCAAGGGAGTTGATCTGGACTCGGCGCGCAAACAAGTGGAGGAGATGATCGGCAAGGGGCACGCCACCCCCAACGGTCATATTCCGTTCACCCCGCATGCCAAGCAGGTGCTGGAACTGTCGTTGCGCGAAGCCTTGCAACTGGGGCATAGCTATATCGGTACCGAGCACATCCTTCTGGGACTCATCCAAGAGGGCGAGGGCGTAGGTACCCAAGTGTTGGTGAAGATGGGTGTAGACCTTGATGACCTGCGCTCTTCCGTCATTGATGCGATTCGTGGCAATGGCGAGCCTGGTCAGGAAGAAGGCGAACTCGCCAATTCCGGCCATGTTGCGGACAAGCAAAACAAGTCCGGTTCCGCCATTCTCAACCAGTTTGGTCGCAACATGACGCAGCAGGCCATTGACGGCAAGCTCGATCCGGTCATCGGGCGCAGCAAGGAGATTGAACGCGTGATGGTGGTGCTCAGCCGCCGCACGAAAAACAATCCTGTGCTCGTCGGCGAGCCTGGCGTGGGCAAGACCGCAGTCGTCGAAGGCCTGGCACAGAAGATCGCCGTGGGCGATGTGCCGGAGACGTTGCGCGGCAAGCAGCTGTATTCACTGGACATGGGCTCCATGGTGGCGGGTTCGCGCTACCGTGGCGATTTCGAGGAACGATTCAAGAAAGTCCTCAAGGAAGTCACCACCCGCGGTGACATCGTGCTGTTCATCGATGAGATTCACACGATTGTCGGTGCCGGATCGGCTGATGGCGCTCTTGATGCCGGCGACATGCTCAAGCCCATGCTTGCCCGCGGTGAGATGCAGGTCATCGGCGCCACCACGAACGATGAGTATCGCAAGTACATAGAAAAGGACGCTGCGCTCGAACGCCGCTTCCAGCCCATCCAAGTGCCGGAGCCGACAGTCGCTGAAACCATTGAGATTCTCAAGGGTCTGCGCAAGAAGTATGAGGACCACCATAAGGTCACGATTACCGACAACGCCATCCAGGCTGCTGCCGAGCTGTCGCAGCGTTACATCCAGGATCGCAATCTGCCCGATAAGGCGATCGATTTGATCGATGAGGCAGGCGCTCGTCTTCGCATCAAGCGTCTCACCGCACCGCCTGAGCTCAAGCAGATCGACCGCAAACTTGCCACGATCAACGCCGAGAAGGACAAGGCCATCAAGGCTCAGGACTTCGAAAAGGCGGCGAATCTGCGCGACGAGCAAGAGAAGCTCGAAGCTGACCGCAAGTCCAAAGAGAAGGCTTGGAAGGAAGGCGCATCCGACGTGTCGATGGTCGTCGACGAAAACGTCATCGCCGATGTGCTGTCCGACACCACCGGAATCCCCGTGTATAAGATCACGCAGGCCGAATCCTCCAAGCTCATGCACATGGAGGACCAGCTTCATAAGCGCATCATCGGTCAAGACGATGCAGTTACGGCATTGTCCCGTTCCATTCGCCGTGCCCGTGTGGGACTCAAGGACCCCAAGCGCCCCAGCGGCTCCTTCATCTTCGCAGGCCCCACCGGCGTGGGCAAGACGGAACTTGCCAAGGCACTGGCGGAGTTCCTGTTTGACGACGAGGACGCGCTCATCCGCGTTGACATGTCGGAATTCGGAGAGAAGTACGCAGCCTCTCGTCTGTTCGGTGCCCCTCCGGGGTATGTCGGCTACGACGAGGGCGGCGAACTCACCGAAAAGGTGCGCCGCAAGCCGTTCTCGGTCATCCTGTTCGATGAAATTGAAAAGGCCCACCCCGATATCTTCAACACACTGCTTCAGGTGCTTGATGATGGCCGCCTCACGGATGGCCAGGGTAGGACCGTTGATTTCAAGAACACCATCATCATCATGACGACCAATCTGGGTACGCGCAATATCACGCGTAGCGCCACCACTGGTTTCAATGTCGGTGGCAACACCCAGACGTCGTATGAGCGCATGAAGGAATCGGTGACCAGCGAGCTCAAGGAAAACTTCCGCCCCGAGTTCCTGAACCGACTTGACGACATCATCGTCTTCCGTCAGCTCACCGAACCTCAGGTGCGCCAGATTGTGGATCTTGATCTCAAGAAGCTCAACGACCGCATGTTCGATCGTCATATTGAGCTTGAGCTCACGGATGCCGCCAAGGATGCGCTCGCTGTCAAGGGCTTCGATCCGCTCTTGGGCGCACGTCCGTTGAGGCGCGTCATCCAGAACCAGATTGAGGACGAGGTGGCCGAGGGAATCCTCGAAGGCCGGCTCCACGACAATGAGCGCATTAGCATTGACGCCAAGGGCGAAGGCAAAGATGCGACATTCGAGTTCGTGGGAATTCCGTTCGCTGCTGATGGCACGGTGGCGCAAGACGGTGCTCAGGGTGCTGACGGCTCGGATGGCGTCGCGACATCGGGTGATGATTCGCAGCTTGTCTCCGAGCCAGTGAGCGATGCGGAAGACGGCGCTTCTACCGATACGTCATCTTCGGCCAGCGTTGCTGAATCGAATGACAACGCTGACTGACACATCGGCTGGAAGGGCAGCCTGATTCTGAATCCAGAAGGATGGACCGCTGTCAATTAAGGAAGGTGGCTTGGAATCCTTGAGATTCCAAGCCACCTTTTATATGTGTTCGCGGGGATTATGCGCCGGGATGCCGTTACCCGTGCTTGCGTACATGCCGTTATATATTCGCAGGTGCGTTGTGCATTCTAAGATGTGCACCCGCGTTACGCGGGCAGCCATATCACAATAGCTGTGGTATGGCAATAAGCCCGGCGATCCAGATAACCACGCCGATGCATGCGCATACGTCGGCGGCACCGGGATATGACTGGTGCCAGTGTGTGCGCACGATGCCGCTTTCGTATCCGCGGCTTTCCATGGCGGTGCCCACATGCTCGGCATGGCGCAGGGC
>CAYVHC010000092.1:0-4696 GCA_964451025.1 uncultured Bifidobacteriaceae bacterium | reverse complement strand
ATCGAGGTAGGCGGGTTCCGTGGATTTGTACAACGTCGTATAGCTGCCGGTGGTCGCCGCGCCACCGTCGTCGATGCCGGCGCGGCGGGAGGAATCCGCCACCAACGCGGCTCCCCACCCGTCGTTATGCACGAGGGAAAGGCGCAGGTATTCGCGCACAATGCCCTCGCCCAGCACGTCCTCCAGGCTCTTGTTCGTCCCAGCCGTCGCGTATCCCAACAATCTACACATGAATTCCACTCTATTCGATGAGCACCGCACAACACAGCGTGCGGTTATCGATTCACGCTATATCGTCGAAGCAGGACCGGAGACGGAATCCTCGCGTTATCCCCGGCACCGTGTGCACCCACACGCACACAGCCTGCAGATAGCCACCAAACCGGCCAAGACACCACTTATTCCTGCTGCCCGGCACCCCACACGACGCCACGCGGCAGCGCATACTTACCTATCATGATAGGAGCAACCCAAGGAACATGAAGGGACGAGCCGAGGCATGGAAGCCATCGCACACGATTCACCCACCGGCGGCGCAGCCGCAACGCCAACGACACCGACACCAACGCCACCGACGACGACGCAACGCTCCGGCAGCAAACGCCCAGCCGAAGCGCAACCCGCCGCAGCGCAGCCGCAGCAGCCCGCGGGCACGCGCAAGAACCCGGTGGTGGAGTTCCTCACCAAGCAGCGCAGCTTCGCATCATCCGACGACGCATCCCGCCCCGGGCGTTTCACGCGGTGGTGGCGCGCCTACCGCCCGTCCGACCGCGCGCTCGGCTGGATTGCACCGCTCATCGTCTCGCTATTCGGCGGATTCATCCGATTCTTCCGGCTCAGCACCCCGCGTTTCCTGGTCTTTGACGAAACCTATTACGTCAAGGCCGGGTGGACCATGCTGCAGACCGGTGAGGCGCGCGAATGGCCGAAATTCGGCGGCGAGCTTGCCGCCATCCCCACGAACGACAACCAGATGGACCGCATGTTCGCCATGGGCCAGACCGACCTGTACACCACCAAGCCGCTGAGCCTCTTCACGCATCCGCCGCTCGGCAAATGGCTGATCGCGGCCGGCATGAAGCTCTTCGGCGGAGCCACGCCCTTCGCGTGGCGCTTCACGGCCGCGCTTGCCGGCACCCTCGCGATCCTGCTCATGGCGCGCGTCGCCCTGCGCCTGTTCCACAATGTCTCGATCGCCACCACGGCCGCCATGCTCATGGCCTTCGACGGCCAGGCCATCGTGCTGAGCCGCATCGGCATCCTCGACATCTTCCTCATGACGTTTGTGCTCGGCGCGTTCCTGTGCCTGCTCAACCACCGCGACTGGGCCCTGCGCCGTCTGCGCGCCGCGCACGAACGCGACGTGGCGCGACCCGGCATGGTGGTGCGCACCGAACCCCTCGCCGACCGCGAACGCCGCGGCGAGGGCGGCGACACGTATGCGCCGGCGGGGCGCCCGTCCGTGCGGCTCGTGGTCGCGTCCAGCGGACCCGTCGTCGCATTCAGCTGGTGGCGCGCCGCCGCCTTCGCACTGCTCGGCCTGGCGACTGGCGTCAAATGGAGCGGCGGGTACTTCCTAGCAATCTTCGCAGTCATCTCCGTGCTCTGGGACGGCTACAACCGCCGCACCGTCGGATACCGCCGCTGGCTCGGCGCCGCAATCGCCAAGGACGGTCTGCTCACGGCGCTGTATGCGATTCCCGCGTATGCGCTGGCGTATCTAGCCTGCTGGACGAGCTGGTTCATGACCCCCGACGCGCGCATGCGCCACTGGGCCGAGGAGAACCCGGGGCAGGGCGTCACGTGGCTGCCCGACACGCTGCGCTCGCTTGTGCATCTGCACGAGACGGATATGCAGACGGCTCGAGGCATCTCTGGCTACAGCCCCACGGGCTCGAAGATGTATATGTGGCCGCTGCAACTGGCGTCTACGACATTCCAAGTCACATATGTGAAACCTTCCGCAGACGGAAGCATGCCCAGCGCATGCAGCACCGGCGGCGGTAGGTGCATCGCCACCATCATGGACGTGGGCAATCTCGCCGTGTGGTGGGTCGGCGCCGTGTGCCTCGTCATGGCCATCGTGTGGGCCGTGCGGCGGCGCGGCGACTGGCGTGCTCTCGCCGCATGGTCCGGCATGATTGCCGGCTGGCTGCCCTGGGCCGCGTACCTTGACCGCACCACGTATTCGTTCTATTCCATCACGTTCCTGCCGTGGATCATCCTCGGCGCCTGCTATGGGCTGGACTGGGTGCGCCGGCGCGGCACGGCGCGCTCCTTCCGCCGCCGCACGGTGGCGCTGGATGTGGCGGTGGTGGCGATTGCGCTGTTCATGTATCCAGTATGGACGTACATACCGCTTCCGATGGACCAGTGGATGCTGCGTATGCCGATCAACACCTGGTTGCGCGGCGTGTAAGGCGCGGTGCAGGGGCGGCGTGGGGCGCGAGGGTTTACGATTCTCGCGGCGTGAATGCAGCGGGGGAATCGTGTTTTCTCACGATTCCCCCGCTCCTTTTGCGCCTCAGATGCCCGCGCCCTCAGATGCCGTAGCACTCGCGCGTGTTGCGGCGCGTGATGCGCGCCATCTCCTCCACGCTGCACCCGCGCACCTGCGCCATCGCCTGCAGGGTGTACGGAATCATCGACGGTGAATTCGTGCGCCCGCGGTACGGCATCGGCGTCAGATACGGCGCATCGGTCTCCACCAAAATGCGCGTGGGGTCCGCGAGCGCCAATGCCTCGCGGATCCCGTCATTGCCCTTGTAGCTCACTGTGCCCGAGAAGCTCAGATACCAGCCGTTCTCCTTGCAAATCCTGCCCATTTGCGCATCGCCGGAGAACGAGTGGAACACCGTGCGCTCAGGCGCCCCATCGCGCAGCAGCGTCGCGATGCAATCCTCATGCGCGTCGCGGTCGTGGATTTGCATGGGCAGGTTCAGCTCTTTGGCGAGCGCAATGTGCGCGCGGAATGCCTCGATCTGGTAGCGCCGCGCATCCTCCCCGCACCGGAAGTAATCAAGCCCCGTCTCGCCGATCACCACGACTTCGCGCGGATTTTCGCGCGCCAAACGGTCCACTTCGGCGAGGGCCTCATCGAAGGGAATGTCATGCCACGGCATGTAATGGGGCTCCAGACCATCCGGCCCCATTTGCGCGCGATGCCCGTGCGCCACCGCCTCATTGGGATGAATCGCGACGCCCGCGTGCACCTGCCCGGGGTACGCCTTGGCCATGTTGATGGCAGTGCGCAGATGCGGATATTCGCACGCGTCGTCGATGATGCCCGTCACGCCCACGCTTGCCGCGCGACGCAACAGTTCTTCCGTCGAATAGACCGGCACGTCGTATTGACCGCGCGCCGCGGCCTCGCTGCTCATGTATTGCGAGTAGTTCACGACGGATGCCACGTGGGTGTGGTTGTCGATTACCTGGGCGTCTTCCGGTAGCGGCTGCGGCAACGCTGGCCAGCTGCGATCGCGATGCTTGTGATGGGTCATGTTTCCAGTCTACGCACGGCGTTATGCGGCGTGCAGCATGGTTTGATCCGCAGGAGAGCAAAAAGAAACCCGGCGGAAGGGAAATCGCCGGGTTGGAGAGAAAAAGGAGAGAGAAGAAGGGATTGAATTATCGGCTTATGCCGGTCAGCTTCTTGCTGACAGTTATTATTAAGCCACACCTTACTTGAGAAACACATGCAGAAACCTGAGAATTCGCTTCAAGTTTTGTGCGGAAATTGTAACCAAAGCGCATGAACCTCGGCACACAGCACACTCGAATCTGCCTATATGCTCAATCCACTGTCAGCGAAACCGTGTGCACGCACGCACACGAGCAGCACCAAAAATACGGGCGGTCAGCTACATCAGGATGCGGTCCGAGCCGACCGCGCAGATTGCGCCACCTGCGCTTTGTAGTGCCATCCCCACTTTTCCAGGGAATCAAGCACCGGCTTGAGACTGCGACCCAGCGGCGTCAGCGAATATTCGACGCGCGGCGGCACCTCGGCAAAAACCTTACGCTGCACAAGGCCATTGCTTTCCATCTCGCGCAGCTTCGCCGTGAGCACTTTCTGCGAGATGGAGCCGATCGAGGCACGCAGTTCGCTGAAACGCTTCTTCCCCGGCATCAGGTCACGAAGAATCAGCACTTCCCATTTGTTGCCGATCAGCTGCAGCGTCGTTTCGACCGGACAGGCCGGCAACTCCTTCCGCGACACGCCGATAAACGTTTTATCTGCCATGATTTTTTCCGCTCCTCGCGCTTGGAATCTTCAATTTGTTACCAGATGGTGACTGAGGCACTTTCTCATGCTTGGTTACTTTTTGATAGTCTACGCAGTACTATCAGTAGTGTCAAAAAGAAACCAGGGTGCTGCAAGAAACTATAGCATGGCGAAACCCTCCCACCGGCAACACGCCGGTGCGCCCACAAACCCTGCGGACGCAGCAACTTGCCCACCCCGTTCAAAGAAAGAAGACAACCATGACCTCCATCGCAGTTGTTGCAGCAAACGGCAAGGCCGGCAAGCTCATCGTTAAGGAAGCCGTCGATCGCGGCTTCGACGTCACCGCCGTCGTGCGCGGCGCAAACAAGACCGTCGCACAGCACGCGATCATCAAGGACCTCTTCGATCTGACGGCCGACGACCTCAAGGGCTTCGACGCGGTCGTGGACGCCTTCGGCGCCTGGACCC
>CAYVHC010000091.1:0-4814 GCA_964451025.1 uncultured Bifidobacteriaceae bacterium | reverse complement strand
CGGCATGCCGCCGAACTGCACGAGGATGCAGGCTGTGACACTGCGCGCCATGCGCCCGCCTCAGCGGAGTGCACGCCCTTGCAGCTGCCTGTTCCTCCGCCGTTGGAGGAACTACTGTTCCCCGCTGTTCCCGCTTCGAAATCCTGTCGGCCCCAGCATGCGTGGCGCGCGGTATGCCATGCGTGGTCACGGCGTTCTCCCCCATGCGACGGGCGGCCTGACGCGCGGCGTGACGGATGGGATGATTCGAGCCTGTGCGCGCCCATAGGCATTGGGACGGACGTGCCAAGTTTGGCGCCGCCGATGCCAGTCCCCGACGGGATGCTAGAGCGAGCAGACACATCGGCACGCACCGTCACCCTCGACATCACGCGCCAAGGACCGCACGCCTTGGTCGCAGGCACCACGGGATCGGGCAAGTCCGTGTTCCTCGAATCATGGTGCCTGGCACTGGCATGCCTCAATCCTTCGGACCGTTTGCATTTCGTGTTCCTTGATTTCAAGGGAGGCGCGGCATTCCGCCTGCTGCGCAAATTGCCGCACTGCGTGGGCGACGTATCGGACCTCAGCCTGGCGCACGCCGCCCGTGCGCTGCGTGCGCTGGAAAACGAACTGCGCCGGCGGGAGGAACTGCTCGCCCAACAGGGCGTTGCCACGATGCAGGAACTGGAACATCCATGCCCGCGCCTGCTCGTGGTGGTCGATGAATTCGCCGCCCTGCGCCAGCGCATGCCCGATTACGTCAACCGACTCGTGTCGTTGGCGTCGCTGGGGCGATCGCTGGGCATGAACCTCATCATCTGCACACAGAACCCGCTTGGCCAGGTCAGTGCCGACATGAAGGCGAACCTCAACCTCAACGTATGCCTGCGTGTGCGGGACGCCATGCAGTCCTCCGAACTGATCGGCGCTCCCCACGCCGCCCACATCAGCCCGCGGCAGCCCGGCACGGCGTTCCTCAGCGACGGCGCAGATCTCACGATGGTGCGCTGCTCCCCCTGCTCGAGCACCGCCACATGGGTACGTGCCTGCCAGCGCGCCGCCGCTTTCTGCGGCCTGGAGACCCCCGAACCGCTGTTTTCGCCACCGTTGCCGCGCCATGTGGACAGCAGCGACCTGCAAGCCGCCTCCCCCAGCGCGCAGGCGACAGGCAAGTCGGCCAAACGCGAGGCAAGGCACGCGACCACCTCCCCTGACGCACAGGCGACGGGTCATGCAGCCAAAGCTGGCGAATCGCAATCCCGCCGTCAGCGTCCCCAACCTTCGGACGGGCTTTCAGTAGGGCTGTGCGACGATGGCATCCACGTGTCCCCGTGGCAGCTGATGCTGAAGGGGAACCTGGCGATCATCGGTGCGCCTGGCTGTGGCAAGTCGACGGCATTGACCGCTATCATGCATGCCGCACGGGAATCAGGCTGGCTGGCGCTCCCGGCGAGACCGCCATGGACCGCGCGCCTCATACAGCCCGATGGCCGCATGACATGCGTCGCCGATGACGCCGATGCCCTGCTTGACCCGTTGGCGCAGGGCAATGACGCGATGGACTTCCGCCGCGCCCTCGATGACCGGGCGACACACGTGGTGTTCGCCGTTCGGTCCGCCCGGCATGTGCGGTATCCGGAGGATTGCGCGCAACGCATCGTGTTTCCCACGCCAGACAAGTCCACGAACACGCTCATGGGCATTCCCGCGGGCATAGCCGCGACGCTGAGCGAGGAGGATTGGCGCACTCCCGGCCGTGCCGTTGCCCTGACGGACGCATCGTTCCTTGTGCAATGGAGAGGTGACGGCGCTCCTGAGCGGTAGGTGTGCCATGGAGCCAGCCATGGAGCGACCTTGAGACAACCACAGGAGGAGCGTGAAAAGCATGTATGAATAACCAACAAACACCGCGGATGCCCGCTGTGAAAAATCAGCGGAAAAATAATCCTAGTAAAACCTTGATTCTCGCGCCAAACAGTGCAAAGCTAAAAGTACCAGATTAGACAGGAGTCTTTCTATGAGCACTGCGAGCGATTGGCGTTCGAAGGCCGCGTGCCGGGACAAGGATCCCGAGCTTTTCTTCCCCGTGGGCAACACGGGCGCAGCCTACCAGCAGATTGAAGAGGCGAAGCAGGTGTGCCGCACCTGCGACGTCATCGATCAATGCCTCAAATACGCTCTCGAAATGAACCAGGACTACGGTGTGTGGGGCGGTCTTTCCGAAGACGAGCGCCGCGCGCTCAAGCGCCGCGCCATGCGTGCGCGCCGGTCCCAGGCAATGCAGATGCAAATGCAAATCTGAGCATTCGGCATTGCGTCGGTTCTGGAGTTAAGTCTCTTGGCTGCGTTGCAACCAAGGGACTTTTTTATTGCAATAACTGCAATATGTTACCGGGATTCCTTACCGGGAATCCGTGCCGCTCTATCTCGTTCGCATGCGTTCGGCCGCCGCGAAAGAACGTTGAATGGCGACGCTGGACGGGGTATTGAACGAAAAGCACAGATGCGCGGATCACTGCGCGGCGCGTAGTTTCATCTTGAGCACCACGCGCGTGCCATGCGGATGGTTGGGTTCCCAACGGATCGTGCCGCCGAAGTCGTTCGTCACGAAGGTCTGCACAATCTGCGTGCCCAACCCGGAGCCGGATGCCTTCGCCATGCCATTTTCGGATTCGGAATCCATGCCGTTGCCATCGTCTTCGACGACCACGTCCAGCGAATTGCCGCCTCTGCCGGCGGAGATGGTAATCGTGCCTTCCGTGCGGCCCTCGAAGCCATGTTCCACTGCGTTGGTGACCAGCTCGGTGAGCACCAGCGACAATGGGGTGGCATCTTGGGCGGGCATGCTGCCGAACTCCCCGACGAAATGCACGCCGATGTTCTGCCCGCGCTCCTCGGCGACGTCGACGCTCATGCGCAGCAGGCTCGGAATGATCGTGTCGAAGTCCACCGTCTCATCCGCCGATTGGCTCAGACCTTCGTGCACCGCGGCGATTGTGGAGATGCGCCGCTGCGCCTCCTGCAGCTCGGCGCGCACCTCGTCGCTCTTGGTGCGGCGCGCCTGGAGCCTGAGCAGCGCGGAGACGGCCTGCAGGTTGTTCTTGACGCGATGATGGATCTCGGAAATCGTCGCATCCTTCGTCTGCAGCTCCACTTCACGGCGCCGCACCTCGGTCACGTCACGGAACAGCACCAGCGCCCCATCACGCTGCGATTGCGTGTTGTACAAGGGCAGCGAGCGCATGGCAAGGCTGGCGCGGCTCGTGTCGAGTTCGCTGTCGGCGGCGCTTTTGCCGCTCAGCACGTATGACAGCGATTCGGGCACCGTGTCGCGTTCATGAATCTGGTCGGTCGTCACTTCGGCAAGGTAACGCCCCACGAGCTCCCCCTGCTCGCCCAGTCGCCTGTAGCAGCTGATGGCGTTGGGCGAGGCGTATTCGATGATGCCTTCGCCGGAGAGCACGCAGAATCCATCGGAGACGCGCAGATCATTGGGTCGTTCCGAGATGAGAGTCTCCTGGTAGGGGAAGCGTCCCAAGGAAATCATGCCGAACAACCGCTTTCCCGTCTGGATGCATTCGAGTTCGTAGCGGCCGTTGCCGACGCGGGTCGCCATGTTGGTCTCCCGGATCACCACGCCCAGCACCCTGTCGTCGCGAATGACGGGTGCGAACACGTCGCATACGGTGTTGTTGCCCACCATGCGGTAGTGGTCGAGCCTGGCGACCACACGGTTGGAATACGCGCTTTCGATGGCGGGCACGATCTCTGCCGCGACCGGCTGGCCGATGAGGTCCTCCATGAGCACGGACACGACGGTGGATGCGCGGCATTGGTCGGCGACCACGTAGTCGCCTTCGTCATTGCGGATGACGAGGATGAGGTCGGCGAAGCTGAGGTCGGCGATGACCTGCCAATCGGACACCAGCCGGTGAAGCCATTCGCGATCGGCGTCGATGAACCCTGTCTTGCCTGCGATGATCTGCGAAAAATCTGCCATGTCCTTCATCCTAAGCGATGATTGCGTCAAATCTGTGTATCCACAAGTCGCCCCAGCGTGCATCCGCACATCCATAATTCATCCCAATTTGCATTTGACAGAACTTACGATAAAGTAAGTTACGGAATGGAAAGTAATGTCGACACCGCAGAAAGGCACGCGCATGGCAGGCACACAGCACAGCTCGTCGGACACCCCGGACGCAGCACTGTCGAAGCAGGCCATCGACGAAAACGCACGACGCCTCGCATCCCAAGCGGACGCAGAGGTCGAAGCGGCGATGACAGGCCTCACCGCCCAAGAGACACGCCAGAGGGTGCGCGACGCCGACGTCGCACGCGCCCAGGCGAAGGCGGATTCCAAGCGCGCCAAAGCCGAGCGCAAGGCGAAGAAAATCCTCACCAAAGGCGAATACAAGGCGCGCAAGATCGAACTCAAGGCGCGCGGCATCGATTTTCGCAAGGTCCGTCTCGACGTGCACGGTCGCCCCAAGCCCGCCATGCGCGGCTGGATCCACCTGTGCGCCACGCCGCTGGCACTTGCCGGCGGCATCGTGCTCATATGCCTGGCTCACGGCGCGGGGCTCAAATGGGCGTGCGCGGTCTACATGACGTGCTCGCTCATCCTGTTCGGCAACTCGGCGATCTACCATCTCGGCGACTGGTCGCCCACAGTCACGGACGTGCTTCGCCGCATCGACCACATGAACATCTTCCTGCTCATCGCCGGCACCTACACACCCGTCTCATTCGCCCTCGAACCCCGCACCCGCGACCTCATCCTCATATCGACCTGGGCGTGCGTGGCGGTCGCCATGATCATCCACGTCGTG
>CAYVHC010000090.1:0-4858 GCA_964451025.1 uncultured Bifidobacteriaceae bacterium | reverse complement strand
GCCCCATTTGCTTATAGCCTTGCGGGCGATGCCCCATGCCTCTGACGCATCCATACTTTGATGGTTGAATTTAGCAGCCCAGCCTTTGATTTCAGCTATGGACGGTGGAAACGGCGACGTTGATACATGCGCTTGCAAACCCGCCTGTACCACGCTGAATGGCACGTCTGCCAGCATCGCAGACCATGCGTTGACCATTTCCGCCGTGGCGTTCTGAAACGCCGTATCACGCGGGAATAGGTTCGCGATCAGCGCGAACAGTTTAACCGTTTCATGCTTGTTCATGTTCGTCCTCCTCGCACATGGCATAAAGCCGTTTCAAGTTGGCCATTCGATCAGTATCAACGGGCATTTCATCTTCCCACCGGCGATTGTTTAACCATGTCGCCGGGTACGGAATGAAGGCGCCGTTGTCCTTCTTCCATTGCGCCGATGCAGCCGAAACCCGAATTGATGCAAGCATCACGGAAAGAAGATCGTCACTCGGATCGAGTTTCTTCCATGCCCGTTCCGCGTCTTTTTTTGCAACCTTACGAGGGTATGCCGACCAAAACACTTCAAACCGCTTCGCGCATTTGGATTCGGATTCGGATTCGGATTCTTTTTTGGATTGGATTGGATTACGGGGACATATGCAATCATTTGATATCATGTGATTGCAAGCGCCATCGGCGTCGCTGGGGGCGGGGTATTTGCTACGCTTCGCGCGGATTTGCTGATGTTTATCCCATTTCACTATCTGTAGGTGCGGCTTACCGTCACAAACGTACGTTATCACCAAGCCTATAGTCGCGAAATGATTTAACGATTCCATCAAGGCTTTATCCGTGACATTAGCTTTTAGCGGAAATAACCGGCTTCGCAGTATCGCCGGGCGGGCGTCCATCCTTCCGTAATCGTCACAATTCACAATCAATCGATACCACACGACCTCGTCAAACCACGACAGGGCATTGATCTCCTCGCTGGTGCATATGCTTTCTTTAATAATCCTGTTAGGCATCTTTTTTCCCTCCCCACAGGATCAAACTATTATTAACTTCGTCTGGCTGCGGCGTCCAGCATTCAAGCGCTTCGCATTCCGCGATAGTGCCGGCGATCAGCCGCGACATTTGCGCCGTGTCGTACTGGCTTGATCCTACCCATACTTGCAGTTGTGTACCCGGCCGGCCGTTAATGTTCAATGTGCCGAAATCCTTCACGATCCTGAACAGGGTACGGGTAAAATCTACCGCCTCCGGGCGTACGATTATAAAATCGTAATGCCCGTATGATTCCAACATTTTAAGATAGGCATCATCCTTGGATATTTCCATCGCCTCGGCCAGCCCTTGTAGCAACTTCCAAAATAATGCGTTTGCGTCAAGGGAACGTTTTTCCCGGTGCTTTTTGACGTCTATGTCAATGTCCGCGTTTAATAGTTTCGAAAGCGCGGGAACGTCTGCGGTGGAGGCGGGAACCGTCGCCGTCAAAACGAGGTTCCCGTCGAAGTCATAGCCAAGGGATGTTAACGCGCCTCTCATGCGCCCCACGGCGTTATGCCGTTATCATCGGGGAACATATCTTCGAACGTACCGAAATCGGAAGATTCCGTGCTGACGTCGCTGCCGGTTTCGAATGCCTTATACTGCTCTGATGCCTTAATGCGGTTCTGAATCCATTCGGGGAGGTTTGCCATTTCCGTGAACGTGAAGTCGTCGTCGATACTATAAAGCACGGTCGGCATATCGCACACGGGCGCGGGCATGCCCTTGAGGAGGCGGGTAACGGCAGATACTTCCGTGTACGTTTTCGACCCGTCCGCGCTGGGCTTGTGAACGATGGTAATCAAGCACGGCGCGTTCAGTACGTTGCGAAGGTCGAACCCTTTCAATTCGTCGGGGCTGAACTTCCGGCCGCGCCAGCCCTCCAGCATCTTGCGGAGGTTGCTCTTTTCCGCAAGCGACGCGGAATAAGTACCGCTTACCGTACGCGGGACGGTTTCTCCGTTGATCTCGATGGTTTCCTCCGGGATCGCCCACACAAACAGCACCTTGGCAGATGCCTTTTTGTATTTCTCGCTCCACTGATCGCCGAGGTCGATAATGCTTTTACATACGGCCGCGTACGTTCCTTCCTCAATGGGTGGGATGCTGCTGCCTTCGGGTTCCTTTACGATAAGACTCATAACTGATTAAATCCCCCTTTTTCAATTTGATGCTTGATATAGGGCGATCCAGCCGCAGACTATCACCGGTGCGGCCGAATACGTCTTTGCTTGCCTTCTGAATGATGTGGAATTCACTCACGGAACTTCACCGTAAATTTACCGGGAGTTTCCTCCACGCTGGCACCGGCCACATACTCGCCGGTGTCCGAATCGAAGACGTTCCCGTCAATGATGGTCAGGCGTTTTTTAAGATCTCCCCACTGAAGCTTTTTTGTAATCTTTACAAAATCGGGATACGCTTCAGCGAGGGCATCCTCGTCCGGCACGATCTTTTCCGACGGGCGTTTGAATTTCAGGACGCCCGACACAAGGCGGTAACTGTCTTCGGTTTTCGTGCTGCGATGCTCGACGGTATTGAAATATTCTTCAAGAAGATGCAGCCTGTAGGCGTTCTTCTTGTCGGTTTTCTCCTGCTCGGCCTGTGCCTGTTCCGCATAATAGGCCGCCATTTCTTCGGCCAGCGCTACCACGCGGGCGCATTCGTCGGCATCCTTTTTCATTTCGCGGAGAATGAATTCCGCGTCCTTGTCGTTCTTGATGTGCCAAGAATCATCATCGAACCCGCACAGATCGCGGGCAAGATCGACCATGTTGATGTTATTCTCCATCCTTGATTTCCTCCCATCTGAAACGGCCGTTCCCGGCATTGCGCCAGCGGCCAAGGCCGTTATAGAAACCGTAATCTAACCAATCTTCAAGGATCTCAAAGGTTACAGGCTTGGATTTCGCTGTGCCGCTGTTTACGACGATTTCAACCTCAATTGTGATTTCCCAATCGTCGATATATTCACTGGCCGCTGTGCATGTACGCTGTCCCTGCATCGTCATAGCCAGCAGCGGGCGTTCTCTGATTCCATCCGGTTCCGTCACCGTTTCGCCGTGTCGTTTAATGGCGATCTGACGGGGCGTGACGAAAACAAATTGGTCAACCTTGCTAACCGGATTTGCTACGCCGTTCTGCTTAGAAAGCGCACGACCAGCGGACTTGAAAAACCCCTTTACCTGATAATCCATTAGAATGGGATTCCCGTTCTTGTCGCGATAGAAAACGGTTAATCCCTGCTGATCGAGGTTTTCAATGATTTCTTCATCGTCCATAATCTGTGGCACTTTCGACGCAACGAACGTTGTTCTCACCTTTTCGTTTGCGGGCTGGCTGCCCAGCATCGGCGTGAGGCCGATTAACTTGTACTTTCTCACTTCTGTTTCAATCATGGGTTATTCTCCTTTTCTTTTTTTGAACAGTGCAATACTGTACATTGCGTTCGCTGAACTGAACAATGCCGTCGCAATGTGGTTCACTTCTTTACTTCGCGTTTGCACCGCGTAACGATACAACGCCGTTACCGAGCTTGACTTCACTGCGCATCCATTGCGATTCAAAACAACTCAATGCCATAGCCGCGTTACACAATACAAAACAAAACCACTGCATAACATCGCATCACATTGCATCATATTACCTATGCTTGTCTATACTCAACTTAAACAGTGCGTGACCATACTTAGCTTACGCGATGACTTCACGCCATTCATTCGTACGGGCAACCCGGTCAATGGCTTCCTGCGCCCGCTCGTATGAAATCGCGCCATACACTCAAAAGCCAGTACGTTTAACAGGTTCGGGCGTTGTGGCATATGGTTTTGAATTTCGCACCGTCGAAACTGGCTGCGATATAATACCGGTTCCCATTGGCGTCATCATACATCCTGCTCACCATCGCCGAGCCTCCTGCAAATCTGATTGGTTGAAAACCCAAACAGGCGATCACTTTCCGGATATGTCAACTTTTTGCCATTAAGAAAACAACGAATTGCAGTGCTTTCCACGCTGCCGGAGTAAAACCGGCGGGCTTTAATGTATTCATCCGTTTCAAACGTTTGTATTGCATTGCCGTTATGGTAAGCGACCATTAAGTATTTCACGGTGTCACCTCCTTAAATCGTTATCCGTTCGAACGCCGTCTGCCGTTTCCGTCCGCGCTGGGCTTTCTTTTGCGGAATATGCGCCATGTCCCTGACGCGGATCCCGATCTCTGTTTCCGTCAACGCGCCGGAATCGATCAACCCTTGAAGGGTTTCCCTGCCAATGTTCAACGCTTGACAGGTGGCGTGACGGCTGATGTATTCCTTTCCCCCGTGCATCCGCACAAAGGATTCCTCGCGGGCAATGGACGTTGCCAGCGCCGCATTCACGGCGGCTTCAATCATGTTTTGAAGGGCTTCATTAAAATCCATATCAACCGCGCCTCCTACGCATGATGGCGATAAACAACCGCCTTGCAGGCTTCGTGTCTGCGAATAGGACAAGGCCAACGCCCAGCCCGATCACGACCGACCAGTAAATGATCTGTTTCAAAATCATGGTGTCTCTCCTTTTTCCAGCCCTTAACGGCGCCTCCCAATGGAAACCGTTTCACATATCAATATCAGTAAAGGAGGATGCGGCCAATGCCAACCGCGCTTTTAATGGGCGGGAGGCGCTGGTAAGGGCTGGACGGGGTTGGTTATTCCTCGGAAAATAAGTCATTCGGCGTGATGTTCAGCGCCTTACAAATTGCCGGGATATTGTTCGAATCAATTCTCGCTCGGCCGCGCAGGATGGCGGCGGTACACAAGAAGACCTTGACCGGGTTGCTTTTGTGTACC
>CAYVHC010000089.1:0-4859 GCA_964451025.1 uncultured Bifidobacteriaceae bacterium | reverse complement strand
AGCGGTTGGCGATTGCCTCGGGGTTGACCTTCGACTTGTCGAGGTCGAGCACGTAGGCGTTGCCGCCGGAGAAGCCCGCGCCAAAGTTGCGGCCGGTCTTGCCCAGCACCACGACGACGCCGCCGGTCATGTATTCGCAGCCGTGGTCGCCCACGCCTTCGACGACGAACGTGGCGCCGCCATTGCGCACGGCGAAGCGTTCGCCCGCGATGCCGCGGATGAACATCTCGCCGCTCGTGGCGCCGAAGCCGGTGACGTTGCCAGCGATGACGTTCGTGTGGGCGTCGATGACGGCATCCTCCGCCGGGCGCACGATGATGCGGCCGCCCGACAGGCCCTTGCCGGCGTAATCGTTGACTTCGCCGAAGATGCGCAGCGTCTCGCCGTGAGGAATGAAAGCGCCGAACGACTGGCCTGCGGAACCGTGGAACGTGATGTCGATCGTGTCGGTCGGCAGACCGGGCTCACGGTAGCGGCGGGTGATCTCGTAGCCGAGCATGGTGCCCACGGTGCGCTGCACGTTGCGGATCGGCAGTTCGATGCGCACGGGCTCGCGGTTCTCCAAGGCATCCTGGCTCATCTGGATGAGCTGGTTGTCAAGGGCCTTTTCAAGACCATGCTTCTGCGCGATCGTGTGGTGCAGCACGGTGCCGGGCACAGGGCCGGCTTGAGCCAACACGTTGGTCAGGTCGATGCCCTTGGCCTTCCACGCGGACTTGGCTTCGGTCTGGTCGAGGCACTCGACGTGGCCGACGGCGCCCTCGAGGGTGCGGAAACCGAGCTGTGCGAGGATCTCGCGGACTTCCTGCGCCAGGTACATGAAGTAGTTGATCACGTACTCGGGCTTGCCGCGGAAGCGGGCGCGCAGCTCCGGGTCCTGCGTGGCGATGCCCTGCGGGCAGGTGTTGAGCTGGCAGGCGCGCATCATGACGCAGCCTTCGACGATGAGCGCGGACGTTGCGAAGCCGAATTCCTCGGCGCCCAGCAACGCGGCGATCACGATGTCGCGGCCGGTCTTGAGCTCGCCGTCGCACTGCACGACCACGCGGGATCGCAGGCCGTTGAGGATCAGCGTCTGCTGCGTCTCGGACAGGCCGATCTCCCACGGGGTGCCGGCGTGCTTGATGGCGTTGAGCGGGGCTGCGCCCGTGCCGCCGTCGCCGCCGGAAATCAGAATCACGTCGGCGTGCGCCTTGGCGACGCCTGCGGCGATCGTGCCCACGCCGAACTCAGACACGAGCTTGACATGGATGCGGGCCTTGGGGTTGGCGTTCTTCGCATCGTGGATCAGCTGGGCCAGATCCTCGATGGAGTAAATGTCATGGTGAGGCGGCGGGGAGATGAGCTCCACGCCCGGCGTCGCGTGACGCACCTTGGCGATCCACGGCGGGACCTTCGCGCCGGGCAGGTGGCCACCTTCGCCCGGCTTTGCGCCCTGGCACAGCTTGATCTGCAGGTCGGTGGCGTGCACCAGGTAGTCGCTGGTGACGCCGAAGCGGGCGGATGCGATCTGCTTGATGCGGCTGCAACGCTCCGGATCATCGAGGCGTTCGGTGTCTTCGCCGCCTTCGCCGGAGTTGGAGCGCGCGCCGATGCGGTTCATTGCGATGGCGAGCGTCTCATGCGCCTCCTGGCTGATGGAGCCGTAGGACATAGCGCCGGTGGAGAAACGCTTGACGATTTCGGTAGCGGGCTCCACTTCGTCGATCGGGATGGGCGTGCGGTCGGACTTGAAGTCAAGCAGGCCGCGCAGCGTCATCAGACGGCGGGATGTGTCGTTGATGTGCTTGCTGTATTGCTTGAACAGGCCGTAGTCGCCACGCTGGGTGGATTGCTGGAGCAGGAAGATGCTCTCAGGGTCGTTCAAGTGCTGCTCGCCGGTGCGGCGCCACTTGTACTGGCCGCCGGTGCGCAGGTTGCGATGCGGACGCGCGGTCCACTGCACCGGGTAGGCGACGCGATGGCGTGCGGCGACTTCCTCGGCGATTTCGTTGATGCCGATGCCGCCCACGCGCGTCGGCGTGCCGGTGAAGTACTTGTCGACGAGCTCCTGCGACAGGCCGACCGCTTCGAACAGCTGCGCGCCGCGGTACGACATGATTGTGTCGACGCCCATCTTGCTCATGATCTTCATGACGCCCTGGCTCATCGCCTTGATGACGTTCTTGACGGCGGTCTTCGCATCCACCTTGAGGTAGCCGCGCTCGGCGAGGTTTTCGGCGGATTCGAGCGCAAGGTACGGGTTCACGCAGGCGGCGCCATACGAGATGAGCAGCGCCACATGGTGGATCTCACGCACATCGCCGGCCTCCACGGCAAGCGAGATCTGCGTGCGCGTATGGCGGCGCAGCAGGTGGTGATGCACGGCGGAGGTGAGCAGCAGCGACGGAATCGGAGCCCACTCATGGTCGGAATTGCGGTCGGAAAGAATCAGGAAATTCTTGCCGTCGGCGATCGCCTGGTCGACCTCTTCGAAGATCTCTTCGAGGCGCTTCTCCAAGGCATCGCCGCCGCCCGCGACCTGGTAGAGGCCACGCACGACGAACGGCTTGTAATAGCCGCCGAGGATGGGCGCGCGGTCAAGGCGCTTGAGCTGGGCCATCTCATCGGAGTCGATGACCGGCAGCGGGATGAGCACCTTCTTGGCGTGCAGCTCCACGTCCTCGAGCAGGTTCGCTTCCGGGCCGATCGCGGATTCGAGGCACGTCACGATGTCTTCGCGCTCCCAATCGAGCGGCGGGTTCGTGACCTGCGCGAACTTCTGCGTGAAGTAGTCGAACAGCATGCGGTCGTCGTTGGACAGCACGGCGAGCGGAGCGTCATTACCCATGGCGCCCAGCGGCTCGCGGCCGTTATTTGCCATCGGGGTGAGCAGGATCTTCAGGTCCTCCTCGGTGTAGCCGAACGCGCGCTGGCGGCGCTGCACCGACAGGTTGGAGTGACGCACGTGCGCGCGCTGCGGCAGCTGCGACATCTCGACGGTGTTGTTCTCGACCCACTGGCGGTACGGGTGCTGCGCGGCGAGGTCGTGCTTGATCTCGTCGTCGGGCACGAGGCGGCCTTCGGCGGTGTCGATAAGGAACATCTTGCCGGGCTCGAGGCGGCCCTTGCGCACGATGTGCTTCTGCTCGATCTGGTTGAGCACGCCCGCTTCGGAGGCAAGCACGACGAGGCCGTCGTCGGTGATCTGCCAGCGGCCGGGGCGCAGGCCGTTGCGGTCGAGCGTGGCGCCCACGAGGGTGCCGTCGGTGAACACGATGTCGGCGGGGCCGTCCCACGGTTCGATGAGTGTGTTGTTGTATTCGTAGAATGCGAGCACATCCGGGTCGAGGTCGGGGTTCTTCTCCCATGCGGGAGGCACCATCATCGACACTGCGTGCGGCAGGCTGCGGCCGGCCAAGTGCAGCAGCTCGAGCGTTTCGTCGAAAGTGCCGGAGTCGGAGTATCCGGGCGTGTTGATCGGCAGCAGCGGCGCCATGTCGCCGAGCAGCTCGGACTTGAGCTTGCCTTCGCGGGCGGACACCCAGTTGCGGTTGCCCTGGATCGTGTTGATCTCGCCGTTGTGGGCCAGCAGGCGGAACGGCTGGGCGAGCGGCCAGCTGGGGAACGTGTTGGTGGAGAAGCGGGAATGCACCACTGCGATGGTGGTGGCCATGTCCGGATCGGACAGATCGAGGAAGAACGGCTGCAGCTGCTTGGTGGTGAGCATGCCCTTGTACGTGATGGTGCGTGCGGAAAGCGAGGCAAAGTAGACGCCCACCTCATGCTCGGCGCGCTTGCGCACACGGTAGATGCGGCGTTCGAGGTCGAGGCCGCTGAGCTTGCGCTCGGGGTCGGCGATGACCGGCATATCGAACGACGGCATGGAGCTCAGGGCTCCCAGGCCCAGGCCGTCCGGGTTCACCGGCACGGTGCGCCATGCGAGGGTCTCGAGCCCCTCTTCCTTGGTGATGCGGGTGATGTCCGCCTCCTGCTGGGCGCGCTCCCCTGCATCTCGCGACAGGAAGCCGATGCCCGTGGCGTAGGAGCCCAGTTCCGGCAGCTCCACGTCGATGACCTTGCGGATGAATGCATCAGGCATCGACATGAGGATTCCAGCGCCATCGCCGGTGTTTTCCTCAGCTCCGACCGCACCGCGGTGGTCGAGGTGCTCGAGGGCTTCGATCGCGTCATCGACGATCAGCCGGGCGGGCTTCTTGTTGAGGGTCGTCACCATCGCGACACCGCAGGCATCGTGCTCTGCGGATGGGTCGTACATGCCCTGCGGGGCGTGGACTCTCAAATCTAGCGGTGCATTCGTCACAATCATCACCTCTGGTTTATGGAGGAACATTTGAGGAAGGTCATGCAGCCAGGCCTTCGCAATCGCTCCACATATTATTACGTCTGCGATACAGGCGCGCCTCGCGCTGTGGCTCGCTTTTGCGGCAGTTGGGCTATTGCTGCGAATTCCGCAATCCCCTGTTGTTTGCATTTTTGGGCGGATTTGCGGCATTCTTCCCCGGCTGTATTTGAGGAGCCGAGCGATTGTTTTTGTTGAATCAACGGACGATTTCCGTGTTTTCGGCTTGAATCGTGGCATGACACACCTTGAGTTTCGATGTATGCACGAATGTTTCCGCCATGTGTTTTCCTTCCCAGTCCGATAATTTTCCCGCAACCAATACCAAACGAAAGCACCATTTCGAAAGAGCCAAAGGCCCAATTCCACGAGAATCGCAATGATGCACTTTCCACAATGTGGCCATCCTCACGCAATCCCGCGTGTTGCACCGCCCACAGCCCGCGCGGCGAGGTGTGTGCCACGTGGCGAGGTGTGTGCCACGTGGCGAGGTGTGTGCCACGTGGCGCCCTCCCAT
>CAYVHC010000088.1:0-4881 GCA_964451025.1 uncultured Bifidobacteriaceae bacterium | reverse complement strand
CAATATTGATGACCTTATTGAAACGCCGTCTGACGATTCCGGAAACATAGAAGAGATCACCGGGGTGCTGGAATCCGCAGGGGTGGTTGGATTCACGGGGGTACCAGGTTTTGCAGTGGCGGAAGAATCCGTGGGAATGGCGGATGACATGGCGGTCCTTTCCATGCACGCCACGGGAGGCATGCATTCATTGGTCCGCCCAGTATGCAGCGCCATGCCCTGAGGAGTCTGCCGGAATCCTCAGAGCATGCCACCAAACCTGTGACAGAACGCGGTGCGCGGCATGAGAGAACCCTGAAGGGAGGCAAGCGGGCTACGATGGGTCACATGACCACACAGACTGCTTCCCACGACGCGTCCATCCACGCTCTCAGCGCGCAAACCCACGAATCCGAAAGCCTCCAACGTTCCGAACGATCCGACGGATCCGACACCACCCAGGACGTGGTCTTCGCGCTCGCCCAGATCGACACATGCGTCGGCGACCTGGACGGCAACGCCGCCAAGGTGCTCGACGATTGCCGCCAGGCCGCCGCACACGGCGCGCATGTCGTCGTCTGCCCCGAAATGACACTCACCGGATACCCCATCGAGGACCTCGCATTCCGCGCCACGTTCCGCAAAGCGGCACGCCGTACCGCTGACGACCTCGCCGCACGCCTCGCAGACGAAGGCCTGGGCGGCCTGTTCGTCGTCGTGGGCACCGTGGGCGCCACCCATGGCGAGCAGCTTCCGCAGAACCGCCTCGTCGTCCTCCACGAAGGCGTCGTATGGGCCGGATACGACAAGCACTTCCTGCCCAACTACGGTGTATTCGACGAATTCCGCATCTTCGCCCCCGGGGAACGCAGCCTCGTGCTCGACGTGCGCGGTCGCAAGATAGGCGTCGCCATCTGCGAAGACATCTGGCAGGAAGGCGGCCCCGTCGCCGACCTCGCAGGACGCGGCATCGACGTGCTCCTCACCATCAACGGCTCACCCTACGAAGAAGGAAAAACCGGCACACGCCAAGAACTCTGCCAACGCCGCGCCCAACAAGTGAACGCCCCCGTCATCTACCTCAACCAAGTAGGCGGACAGGACGACCTCGTCTTCGACGGCGCCAGCTTCGTCATCGCCCCCGACGGCACAATCCTCGAACGCTCCGCGCAATTCACCCCCGCACTCGACTACTGGACACTGCCCACACGCTCACACGACGCCGCCGCGCTCGCCGCATCCCGCTCCACACTCGCCCCCACCATGGAACGCGACGAGGAAGTCTACCGCGCCTGCGTGCTCGGACTGTCCGACTACATGGCCAAGAACCACTTCACATCCGTCACACTGGGACTCTCCGGCGGCATCGACTCCGCGCTCGTCGCCACCATGGCAGCCGACGCATGCGGCGGACACAACGTCTACGGCATCTCCATGCCCAGCATGTACAGCTCCGACGGATCCAAAGACGACGCCGCCGACCTCGCCCACAACCTCGGCGCACACTACGACATCCAACCCATCGAACCCCTGTTCACCGCATTCCAACAACAACTCCACCTCGAAGCAGTGGCGGCGGAAAACCTCCAGGCACGCATCCGCGGCGTCATCGTCATGGCCTACTCCAACTCCAAAGGCGCGCTCGCGCTCGCCACCGGCAACAAAAGCGAACTGGCATGCGGCTACTCCACCATCTACGGCGACGCCGTCGGTGGATACGCCCCCATCAAGGACCTGCTCAAGACCCGCGTATGGGAACTCGCCCGCTGGCGCAACCGCTACGCCGAAGAACACGGCCAGCTGCCGCCCATCCCTGTCAACTCCATCATCAAGCCGCCCAGCGCCGAACTGCGCCCCGGGCAGAAGGACTCCGACTCCCTGCCCGAATACGACCTGCTCGACAAAGTGCTCGCCGCATACATCGAAAAAGCCCACGGACGCTCCGACCTGCTCGCCGACGGCTTCGACGAACGGACCGTCGACACCGTGATGCGCCTCGTGGACCGCGCCGAATGGAAACGCCGCCAATATCCGCTCGGCCCCAAGGTGACAGCGCTCGCTTTCGGACGTGACCGCCGCCTGCCCATCACCAGCGCTTTCCGCGAATAGAGCTGCGGGCGAGCGGTGCTGGCGAATGTCGCGGACATCGCGAGCGGATGCCGCGAGCCGGACCTGCGAGTGAGCCGCTAGTAAACGCCGCGAATAGGCGGATGGCGCATGCCGCCGCCGCATTGCAATTCAGGGAATCGAGGACATATGAACGACATGGCATACCAGTGGTTCTTCAACACGAAGACCGGCAAGCCCGAACTGGGGCCTCAATCGCCTGCGAATGTGCGCCTAGGACCGTACCGCACGCGGGAAGACGCGTTGCGCGCCTGGGAGATCGTGCGCAACCGCAACCGCAAGTGGGACAGCGACGATGCCAGCTGGAACTCATGGTCGCCGGCTCACGACGACTCGCAGGACGGGCGCGGCTCCGACGGGAACACTGACGGGATGCGCTGACGGAGGATGCTGACAGAGAATGCTGAGGGTGGGTGCTGATGGGGCACTGGCGGAGACGCTGACGTGTGGCGCAAGGCAGTGCTGACGGACAGCACCGACGGAAGGCGCTGATCGCGCAGCAATCACCAACGGGCATGGCCATGAAGGGCACATGCCCGTTTTCTGTGCGTCAGTATGCCACGCGGCAAAGCGGTCAACATGTCGTTGGTCGCCTCTGTTTGCCCCGGCGGGCAGTCTAATCCGTGTCGAGGGTACGCGATCCTGCGCCTTCGGAGGGAGTTGGGTGCTCCCGGTGCCTTCCTGAATGGGGCAATCCGTCCCGAGGATGCGCGGATTCGCTCCCTCGGCGCGGGTTGGGTGGGCTGTGTCTGTCTTGGGCTGTGGTATTGCCTGTCGAGGGTGCGATACCTTGCGCCCTCGGTGGGTGTTAGGGCTTGTGGAACCCCGGCGGGTAGGCGAATCTGCGTCGAGGGTGCGTGGATTTGCTCCTTGGGTGTGGGTTGGGTGCGCCCGGTGCGTTCCTGAACTGGCTAATCCCCGTCGAGGGTGCGCGATCCTGCTCCTTCGGCGGGGTCGGGCGGGCTGTGTCTGTCTTGGGCTGTGGTATTGCCTGTCGAGGGTGCGGAACCTTGCGCCCTCGGTGAGTGTGATGACTGTCACTGTGACGAACATCACGCGTGTCTTCGCTCATTCCACTGTGGTGTGCGGTTAAACTTGTACATGACGGCGACACGATGCAGCGTCACCCCAAGTAAGTAAAGGAGCCACCTATGGCAGCAGTGGAGAGCCAGGCAGCGACCCAGCAGGAGTTGGAAGCCAAGGCGTGGGAAGGCTTCGCAGGAGGCCACTGGCAGGAAGACATCGACGTGAGGGACTTCATCCAGAAGAACTACACGCCGTATGAAGGCGACGAGTCGTTCCTCGCGCCGGCGACCGCCAAGACCAAGCATCTGTGGAAGACCCTCGACGACAATTACCTTGCCGTCGAACGCAAGCAGCGTGTCTATGACGTCGACACCCACACCCCGGCGGACATTGATGCATTCCCCGCCGGTTATATCGACGACCAGGATGACGTGATCGTCGGTCTGCAGACCGACGTGCCGTGCAAGCGCGCCATGATGCCGAACGGCGGCTGGCGCATGGTCGAGCAGGCCATCAAGGAAGCCGGCAAGGAAGTCGACCCCGAGGTCAAGAAGATCTACACCCGTTACCGCAAGACCCACAACGATGGCGTGTTCGGCGTGTACACGGACCGCATCAAGCGCGCTCGCCACAACAAGATCCTCACCGGTCTGCCGGACGCTTACGGCCGTGGCCGCATCATCGGCGACTACCGCCGCGTGGCGCTGTATGGCGTCAACACCCTGATCAAGCTCAAGCAGCGCGACAAGGATTCCGTGCCGTACCGCAACGACTTCACCGAGCCGGAGATCGAGCATTGGATCCGCTTCCGCGAGGAGCATGACGAGCAGATCAAGGCCCTCAAGAAGCTTATCAAGCTCGGCCAGGAATACAACCTTGACCTGTCCCGTCCGGCACAGACCGCGCAGGAAGCCGTGCAGTGGACCTACATGGGCTACCTCGCCTCCGTCAAGAGCCAGGATGGCGCGGCAATGTCCATCGGCCGTCTCTCCGCATTCTTCGACATCTATTTCGAACGCGACCTCAAGAAGGGCCTCATCACCGAGACCGACGCGCAGGAGATCATTGACAATATCGTCATGAAGCTGCGCATCGTGCGCTTCCTGCGCACCAAGGATTACGACAAGATCTTCTCCGGCGATCCGTACTGGGCGACCTGGTCCGACGCAGGCTTCGGCGACGACGGCCGTTGCATGGTCACGAAGACGTCCTTCCGCCTGCTCAACACGCTCACCCTCGAGCATCTGGGGCCCGGTCCTGAGCCGAACATCACGATCTTCTGGGATCCCAAGCTCCCCGAAGGCTATAAGCGTTTCTGCGCCAAGATTTCCATTGACACCTCCGCCATCCAGTACGAATCCGACAAGCAGATTCGCAGCCACTGGGGCGACGATGCAGCCATCGCATGCTGCGTCTCCCCGATGCGCGTGGGCAAGCAGATGCAGTTCTTCGCCGCTCGTGTCAATTCCGCCAAGGCGCTGCTGTACGCCATCAACGGCGGCATTGACGAAATGACCGGCCTGCGTGTCATTGACGAGGGCTACATCGAGCCCGTCAAGCCCAAGGCGGACGGCACGCTCGACTTCGAGGAAGTCAAGAACAACTATGAGAAGGCTCTCGAATGGCTGTCCGAGACGTATGTCGAAGCGCTGAACATCATCCATTACATGCACGATAAGTACGCCTACGAGTCCATCGAGATGGCGCTGCACGACAAGGAGGTCTATCGCACCCTCGGCTGCGGCATGT
>CAYVHC010000087.1:0-4894 GCA_964451025.1 uncultured Bifidobacteriaceae bacterium | reverse complement strand
TGGAAGCTGGGCAAGGCCGCGGCGGTTGGCAGGGCTGCGGTGAGTGAGGCAGCGGTTCGTAAGATCGCGGCGGGTGATGCAGCGGTCGACACGGTTGCAATCGGCGAGACCGCGGCGGGCGAGGCGCGGCAGGGCGGTGCGAGTGCGCGAAACGTGGCGGGACGGCGCGGCGATGCGGCCCGTGCGGTGCGCTACCTGCTGCTTGTGCTGGTCGCCGGTGTTGTCAGTTCCATGCAGTCGCCCACGAACGCGGCGCTGTCGCGGCGCGTGGGGTCGCTCGAGGCGTCGTTCGTCAATTTTTCGGTGGGGCTTGTGATTGCCTGTGTCGTGCTGGCTGTGCGGTGCGTGAGGCGAGGGGAGAGGCCGGTGCCGCCGCGCAGCGTGCTGCGGCGCACGCGCCCCTGGCAGTATGTGGGCGGATTGTATGGCATGGTCATCGTGATCGCCGCCATTCTCGCCACGCCGGCGATTGGAGTGGGATTGCTCATGGCTTGCGAGATGCTCGGCCAGCTTGCCGGCGGCATGGTCATCGACGGGCTGGGCTTGCTGCGCACGCCCAAGGTGCGGCTTGACGGCTGGCGTCTCGGCGGCGTCGCCTGGATTGCGCTGGGCATTGTGCTCGTGACGCTCGCGCGTCTGTAGCGCGGTAGCGCGGCCTTTGCAGATGGATTCTGACCTCCGTCTTCGGCGGATCCTGAACCGGTTGCCGATGGTGGAGGTTTGGAACCATGTTTTGAGGTCTGTATCTTCCGTCTTCGGCGGATTCCGAATCGGTCGCCGAAGACGGAGGTTAGAGTCCCGGTTGTGGGCCGTCTAACTTTCGTCTTCGGCGGGTGGTTTGTTGTTTTGCCGAAGAGGGAGGTTTGGGATTGTGTTTTGGGGTCTGTAACCTCTTTCTTCGGCGAGTGGGGTGATGATTCGCCGATGGGGGAGGGTTGGGACCCGTTTTCGGGTTGTCTAACTTCTTTCTTCGGCGAATCCTTGGTTTGTCGCCGATGAAGGAGGTTTGGGACCCGTTTTTAGGCTGTCTATCCTCCGTCTTCGGCGAGTGGGGTGATGATTCGCCGATGGGGGAGGGTTGGGATCTGTTTTCAGGTTGTCTAACTTCTCTCTTCGGCGAGTGGTTTGTGTGTCGCCGATGAGGGAGGTTTGGGATTCCTTTTGGAACCGTCTAACCTCCGTCATCGGCGAATCCTGAATGTGTCGCCGATGACGGAGGTTAGGAACTCCTTTTTGATCCGTCTAGCTTCCGTTTTCGGCGAGTGGTTCGTGTGTCGCCGAAGACGGAGGTTTGGGGTTCCTTTTTGAACTGTTTAACCTCCGTATTCGGCGAGTGATGGGTTGTGTCGCCGATGGTGGAGGTTAGGGTTTCCTCTTGGGGTTGTCTAACTTCCGTAAGCGGCGAATCCTAGGTTTGTCGCCGAAGACGGAGGTTTGGAATCCGTTGTTAGGGTGTGTAACCTCCGTCTTCGGCGACCTTTGGAATTGGCGCATGGGATTGCGCTCTGTCCATCCTGAATTCCGCGACGTCCGATATCTGGGAATCTACAATCCGAGGCTGAACGTCGCGTCGCGCATCGAGGTTTCGCAGATTCCTGATGACGTCATTGACGCCGTTGAAAAGGATGTCATCGGATACGCGGAATAATCTGAGGCGCGGGATAACCTGAGGCGCGCAGAACAATCCGAGGCGCAGAACAATCACAGCTGCCAGGTCTATCAGATCTGCCGAATACTCGGAATACTTTGGGGAGCTTTTTCGTGTTGCGTCGTTGAAAATGTTGGCCCCGGCCCCTATTAACAGGGACCGGGGCCAACATTATGGGCTCGGATGTGGAAGAACCGTGTGCGAGTCCTCACGAATCCTTGTGCTAATCCTCGCACAAGTCCGCGCTAACCCTCAGGCGCAACCCATGCAAAACCGCTCGCGTAACCTGTACGCAGCCCGTGCTCAACCCGCGCAAAACCGCTCGCGCAAGGCCGCGCAACGCACAACGCGCCACAACCACACCCGCTCACAACCCGCTCACAGCGCGAGGAACGCCTCGTGCAGACGGGTGTCGGAGTCCAGTTCGGGGTGGAACGAGATGCCGATCTGGTTGCCGCTGCGCGCCGCGACCACATGACCGTTGACGCGGGCGAGTTCCTCAGCGCCGTCATCGACGGATGTGATGAATGGCGCGCGGATGAACGTCATGGGAATCGTGCCGATGCCTGTGACCTCGGCGGTGGTGTGGAAGCTGCCCAACTGGCGGCCGTAGGCGTTGCGCCGCACGTGCACCGGCAGGGTGGCGAAGTACGGTCCGTCGTGGCGGTCGGTGATCGTGTCGCCGTCGGCGGTCTCCACATGTTCGGCGAGCAGAATCAGCCCCGCGCACGTGCCGAGCACCGGCTTGCCAGCCTTGATGTGCGCTTCGATTGGGTCGAACAGGCCGGTGGAGTGCAGCAGCTTGGCCTGCGTGGTGCTTTCGCCGCCCGGCAGGATTACGCGGGTGATCGAGTCATCGAAGTCTTCGGCTGCGCGCAGCAGACGCCACGGCGCGCCGAGACGGTCGAGCATGGCGGCGTGCTCGGCGAACGCCCCCTGCACCGCGAGGATGCCGGTCACGTCGTGCGACTGGTCGCCGCCCTGTTCCTTGCTGATGTATTGGACTGCAACGACCATGTCACTCGCCCCTCGCAGCCATGATCGTCTTGATCTCGTCCTCGTTGATGCCCACCATGGCCTCGCCCAGGTTCTCGCTGAGCTTGGCAAGCAGGTCGGCGTCCTGCCAGTTGGCGGTCGCCTTGACGATGGCGGCGGCGCGCTTGGCGGGGTCTCCGGACTTGAAGATGCCCGAGCCGACGAACACGCCTTCGGCGCCCAGCTCCATCATCAGGGCTGCGTCGGCTGGGGTCGCCACGCCGCCGGCAGCGAAGTTCACGACGGGCAGGCGGCCGTTGTCGTGCACGTACTTGGCCAGGTCGTAAGGCACCTCGAGCTTCTTGGCGGCCTCGAACACCTCGTCATCGCGCAATGCGGTGAGCTCGTGGATCTGGCGGTTCATCGTGCGCATGTGGCGCACGGCCTGGATCACGTCACCGGTGCCGGGCTCGCCCTTGGTGCGGATCATGGATGCGCCCTCGGCAATGCGGCGCAGCGCCTCGCCCAGATTCTTCGCACCGCACACGAACGGCACCTTGAACTGGGTCTTGTCGATGTGGTACACGTCGTCGGCGGGCGAGAGCACCTCGGACTCGTCGATGTAATCGATGTCGATGGCCTGCAGGATTCGCGCCTCGGCGATGTGACCGATGCGCACCTCCGCCATCACCGGGATGGACACGGCACGCTGGATGCCCTTGATCATGGCCGGGTCGGACATGCGGGAGACGCCGCCGGCTGCGCGGATGTCGGCGGGGATGCGCTCGAGCGCCATGACGGCGCATGCGCCGGCGTCCTCGGCAATCTTGGCCTGCTCAGGCGTGGTGACGTCCATGATGACGCCGCCCTTGAGCATCTGGGCGAGCTGGCGGTTGAGGGCTGCGCGGTCCTCGCCGGTTTCGGTGGTTGCATCCTGGGTGGTCTTGTCGGTCATGGTGCCTCCTGGCATGTGAGTGGTTGGCTTGTGTCGGTTGAGAGATTACGACGGCGCTGCGCGGGTTTTCCAACCGGATTCCGCTGATTTGCGACGAAGTTGTAAGACCAGAATCAGACCAGACGTTACACTGGGATAAGACCAGATGGTTTTTGGTTGGTTCAATGAATCGCAATCGGACCAGCCGGTCGCGCGCGGCATGGCCGCGCGGTTCCGTCGTGGTCTGCACGTGGCGACGGAACCATGGCGGATACCTTGGCGGACCGTTTTGGGGAACCACGGCGGACGCTTTGACGGATGTCGCGCAGCGAAAATCACAGGTAGTGAATCACAGGTAGGAAGGAGCATCGCATGGCGTTTGAATACGACATGGCAGGCAGGGGTGATTCCAACAGATACGAGTACCTGTATCGCTGCATGCGCGCCGACATCGAATCCGGCGAAGCGGTGCCGGGGCAGCGCTTGCCTTCCAAGCGGGTGCTTGCCAAAAGGGAAGGCGTGAGCCTCGTGACGGTGGAGAAGGCATACGCCCAGCTCGAAGCGGAGGGATACGTGCAGGCGCGGGAGCGTAGCGGGTATTTCGTGGCGCTCAGGCAGCCAGTGCGTGTGCCGGCGGCCGATGTGCGCACTGCGCGTATCTCGCGGCGGCAGGAACAGGACGATGCGGTTCCCGTTCCGTCAGGAGCATCCACGGCACCTGTGTCAACAGCAGCATCTGCAACGGGAGCATCTGCAACGGGAGCATCTGTGGCGGTGGGCGAGGGCTCCGCGCGTCCGTCCGCTCAGCCGTTGCAGGAATTCCATGGCGGCAGCGGCCTCATCGCGGACTTTTCGTGGCCCGCATACAACCCGGGGGTCGCGGCGACGCTGTGGAGCAGGGCGCTGCGCGACACGCTGGCGCACGAAGGGGACCGCGAACTGTACGCACCTCAGCCGTCGCGCGGGTCCTTGAGGCTGCGGCGCGCCATCGCCACCCACCTCGCCTCGTTCCGCGGCATGGACGTGGACCCCGGGCGCATCGTCATCGGCGCCGGCGCCCAGATGCTCTACGGCATGGTGGCGCAGCTGATCCTGCACGCCACCGGCGCAGGCATGGGCATGCCGGATGCACATGCCCCCGCACTGGGCGCGCGCCTGCCGTCGGGCGTGCGTTTGCCGGCGGATGCGAGTCAGCCGTCGGATGCGAGTCTGCCGTTGGACACGCCGGTGGTGGCCGTTGAAAACCCGGGGTACCCGCGTCTGGCCAGCATCTACAGCGCTTACGGATTCCGTGTCCACCCTGTGCCGGTGGACGCCGAGGGCATCGACATGGATGG
>CAYVHC010000086.1:0-4962 GCA_964451025.1 uncultured Bifidobacteriaceae bacterium | reverse complement strand
ACGAGACCGACGACGATGAGGGCGATGATTCTGAACCCATCCTGTCCATCATCGCCTCCCATATCGGCGGCGATGGCATGCTTCCGCGTGGATTCCGCCTCATTTCGTTCGCTCCAGGATACGAAGACAGCACGGACGGTGTGAACGAGCGTGCACGATCCCAGTCGGCATACATCGATGATGAAGGCGATGAGGACGACGGCGATGGTGCGTATCCCACACCGTCGCAGTACGCCGATGGTTTCGCCGACGGCGCGGAGCTCTACGGCACGGGTGTGGAGGACCCGACCGAGGAACAGGTCGTGGCCATTCACGGTCTCATTCACGCCATCAAAGACAACGACGAAAGCACGGTCATTGATTTGCTCAATGACTTGGTGGATTCGCTGCCTGCCATTGAAGCAGAGGAAACGATGATCCAGGCGATCTCCGATGAGGCGGATAACCAGCGGTTCCTCGACAACCTGCTGCGCGTGGGAGTGACCCTTGTGGCACGCGGCACGGATCCCTTCACCGTCAAATACGGCCTCATCATGATCGAGAAGTTCGGCCTTCCCGATCAGGTCAAGGACATGCTCCGGATTCTGGGACGGTGCGATGAATTCACGCTATTCGTGGTGACAGCCATGGAGTGCTTCCCCAACGCCAACGATGAGATTTTCGACCTTGCCACGCATGTGGAGGGGTGGGGCCGCATTCACTGCGTAGATGCCCTGGAGCCTGAGACGGATGAGCAACGCGCGTGGCTGTTGCACGAAGGCTGGCACAATACCACCGGCGCGGCGTATTCCGTCATTCCCTGTTTTGAGAAAGGCGGCGCGGCGCAGTTGCTTGCCGATGGCGATCTGACGGATGGGGAATTCGCTGACATCGCCCGCATGCTTACCGTGCTCATTGAACAGGACGACATGGGGAAGCCAGGGATCTCCGTCTTTGACGATGCCGACACCATCGTCGAGGACTTCCTCACCGTCGCGGCGCGCCGTTCCCAGGAAGGTCGCCTCACCGACGATGAGCAGACTGCCGTCGATTACGCTGAGCAGTTCCAAGAGAACGAGGAATCGGACGATTACGACGACTGGGATGATGACGTTGATGATACGGATGATTTGACGCGGTGACGCCGCCATGGCGTGTGTTTTCGGTTGCCTTCGGCGTGGCGTGGTCCATGCAGGCGGTATACTTTCTATTTGTGTGTGCCGTTGACGGCGTCAAGCCGTCCGAGCGGGATACCCCCGAGCCTCATGACTCCGCGCAGCAATGTGTCGGACAGGGCGACGGGCCATCGGGCCGGTGGACCAGGGCTATCCGATTTCGGGTGTTAAACAACCGTGCGGTAGTCGCAGTGTGGCGGCCCCCACGTGAAGAACATCGATTATAAATCGGAGATAACAAGTTGCCTACGATTGAACAGCTCGTCCGCAAGGGACGTAAGCCGAAGTCGAAGAAGTCCAAGACTTTGGCTCTCAAGGGTTCTCCGCTGCGCCGCGGCGTCTGCACCCGTGTTTACACCACCACCCCGAAGAAGCCGAATTCGGCACTGCGTAAGGTTGCCCGTGTGCGCCTGAGCTCCGGCGTGGAAGTCACCGCCTACATCCCGGGCGAGGGCCACAACCTCCAGGAACACTCCATCGTGCTGGTGCGCGGCGGCCGTGTGAAGGATCTGCCGGGTGTGCGTTACCACATCGTGCGTGGCGCTCTCGATACCCAAGGCGTTAAGGACCGTAAGCAGGGTCGTTCCCTGTATGGCGCAAAGAAGGCGAAGTAACCAGAATGTCACGTAAAGGACCCGCAAAGAAGCACGAGCTCCAGCCCGATCCGATCTACGGTTCGACGGTTGTCGCACAGCTCATCAACAAGATTCTCCTCGATGGCAAGAAGTCCAAGGCTGAGGCCATCGTGTACTCCGCGCTTGATATCGTGAAGGAGAAGACCGACCAGGAGCCGGTCGCTGTCCTCAAGCGCGCTCTTGACAACATTCGTCCGTCCCTCGAGGTGCGTTCCCGCCGCGTCGGCGGCGCCACCTACCAGGTGCCTGTCGAAGTCAAGCCCAACCGTGCCAACACCCTGTCGCTGCGTTGGCTCACCGACTTCTCCCGCGCTCGTCGCGAGAAGACGATGGCCGAGCGCCTCGCCAACGAGATCCTTGATGCCTCCAACGGCCTGGGTGCTTCCGTGAAGCGTCGCGAGGACACCCACAAGATGGCAGAGGCCAACAAGGCCTTTGCTCACTACCGCTGGTAGTTCCACATTCGCTTACGAAAGCTAAGGAATATAAATGGCTGAAGATCTGAGCAAGATCCGCAACATCGGTATCATGGCGCATATCGATGCAGGCAAGACCACCACCACCGAGCGCATCCTGTACTACACCGGCAAGAACTACAAGATCGGTGAGACCCACGATGGCGCTTCGACGATGGATTGGATGGCACAGGAGAAGGAACGCGGCATCACCATTACGTCTGCTGCGACCACCTGCTACTGGAGCCGTCAGTCCCACGACACCAAGGACAAGTTCAAGATCAACATCATCGATACCCCTGGCCACGTGGACTTCACGGCCGAGGTGGAGCGCTCTCTGCGCGTCCTCGATGGTGCAGTGACCGTGTTCGATGCCAAGGAAGGCGTGGAGCCCCAGTCCGAGACTGTGTGGCGTCAGGCCGATAAGTACAACGTCCCGCGTATCTGCTTCATCAACAAGATGGATAAGCTCGGCGCCAACTTCTTCTACTCGGTGGATACCATCAAGCAGAAGCTCGGTGCCAAGCCGATCGTCATGCAGATCCCGATCGGCGCCGAGAACGAGTTCACCGGCGTCGTCGACCTGGTGCGCATGGTCGCTTATGTGTGGCACGACACACAGGATCTGGGCGCTCACTACGACACGACCGACATCCCTGAGGATCTCAAGGAGACTGCGGACAAGTACCGCGACGAGCTTCTCGAGACCGTCGCCGAGACCGATGACGCCCTCATGGAGAAGTACTTCGCAGGCGAAGAGATCACCGAAGACGAGATCCGCAAGGCCGTCCGCAAGCTGACGATTGCCTCCGAGGCATACCCGGTGTTCTGCGGCTCTGCATTCAAGGACAAGGGCGTGCAGCCGATGCTGGACGCTGTCGTCGACTACCTGCCGTCCCCCGTGGACGTGCCGGCAATCGTCGGCTACGATCCATCCGACGAATCCGTCGAGATCGATCGCAAGCCCAGCGAGGACGAGCACTTCTCCGCACTGGCCTTCAAGATCGCCGCTCACCCGTTCTACGGCAAGCTCGTCTACGTGCGTGTCTACTCCGGCGAGTGCAAGCCCGGCGACACCGTGCTTGACTCCACCAAGGGCAAGAAGGAACGCATCGGCAAGCTGTTCGAAATGAACGCCGACAAGGAGATCCCGGTCGAGCAGGCTCTCGCCGGCAACATCTACGCGTTCATCGGTCTGAAGAACGTCACTACCGGCGACACGCTGTGCGACGAGAACGCCCCGATCGCCCTGGAGTCCCTGACCTTCCCGGATCCTGTGATCCAGGTCGCCGTCGAGCCCAAGACGAAGAACGATCAGGAGAAGATGGGCAACGCTCTTGCTCGCCTCTCCGACGAAGATCCGACGTTCCAGGTCACGACCGACGAAGAGTCCGGCCAGACCCTGATCGCAGGCATGGGCGAGCTCCAGCTCGACATCATCGTCGACCGTATGCGCCGCGAGTTCCACGTTGAGTGCAACGTGGGCAAGCCGCAGGTCGCGTACCGCGAGACGATCCGCAAGCCTGTGCTCAACGAGGGCTACACCCACAAGAAGCAAACCGGTGGTTCCGGCCAGTTCGCAAAGGTCCTCATGAACTTCATGCCGATCGACCCGACGAACGAGGAAGAGGCCGGCAAGGACTTCGTCTTCGAAGACAAGGTCACCGGCGGCCACATCTCCCAGGAGTTCATCCCGTCCGTCGAGGCTGGCGTGCAGGAAGCCATGCAGTCCGGCGTGGTCGCGGGCTTCCCCGTGGTCGGCGTCAAGGCAGAGCTCATCGATGGCCAGATGCACCCGGTCGATTCTTCGGAAATGGCCTTCAAGATCGCTGGCTCCATGTGCTTCAAGGAAGCCGCAGTCAAGGCAAAGCCTGTCATCCTCGAGCCGATCATGGCCGTCGAGGTTCGTACTCCGGAAGAGTACATGGGCGATGTCATGGGCGATCTGAACTCCCGTCGTGGCTCCATCCAGTCCATGACCGACGCCACTGGTGTCAAGGTCATCGACGCCAAGGTGCCGCTGTCCGAGATGTTCGGCTACATCGGTGATCTTCGTGGCAAGACCCAGGGTCGCGCCATGTTCACCATGCAGATGGATTCCTACGCCGAGGTCCCGAAGGCCGTCGCCGACGAGATCATCAAGTCCCAGCGCGGCGAGTAGTCACCCGCATGGCGGGGCGGCGCGATTGCTATGATTGCGTCCGTCGCCCCGCCGAGGGCACTGCTTTGAAGCGTTCGCCACGTCGGCTGTCATGCACGACCTATAAGATAACATTCGATAGGTTTGGGGCATGACACGAAGTGGCGTAAAACCCCAAAAACAAGTAATATGTAGCGGGTGCCTGTCATTTTCGGAGACTCCTTCGGAATCAGGGGCTAACTACTACACGTCCAGGAGGACATAAATATGGCAAAGGCCAAGTACGAGCGCACCAAGCCGCACGTTAACATCGGTACGATCGGTCACGTCGATCACGGCAAGACGACCCTGACCGCCGCTATCTCCAAGGTTCTGCATGAGGAGTACCCCGACCTCAACCCGGAGTACGACTTCGATCAGATCGATTCCGCTCCTGAAGAGAAGGACCGCGGTATCACCATCAACATCGCTCACATCGAGTACCAGACCGCGAAGCGTCACTACGCTCACGTGGACTGCCCTGGCCACGCCGACTTCGTGAAGAACATGATCACCGGCGCTGCTCAGATGGATGGCGC
>CAYVHC010000085.1:0-5050 GCA_964451025.1 uncultured Bifidobacteriaceae bacterium | reverse complement strand
AAAGCGCGACCTTGCCAAGGTCGAGACCGCGGGTTCGAGTCCCGTTGTCCGCTCTCTTCAAGCCTTGCGATTCGATTCGCAAGGCTTTTTCTTTATCGGGCACACCTGCGGCCTCCATGGATCCTGACTGTCTCGGCATACCCCAGGGCAGGCAATCCCGGCACATCAATCAGCCACGATCAGCCGCAATCAGTCAAACCAATCGGGCGGGCTGACCTGGTCGCGTGACGAGGCATCCCCATGCGCCGTATCCCCCTGCGCCCGAGCGGCCGGCCCCCGACGTGACCGCGCAACCGCCGCGCCCCGTGCCGCGGCACCGGCATCAGCGTCGGCATGACCCGCCGCTTCAGCGTTCATGCCAGTGACACCGGACGCCGCATCAGGCACCAAGTACAGCCCATACGCAGCCTGATAAATCTGGGTGAGGCGGCCGGCGGTGGACTCCTCGCCCCCGCGCAGCCTGTGGGTCAGGTAGTCGGAGATCACCGTCATCGTCAGCTCACTGGTGAAGTCCACGTAGCGGCGCAGCGATTCGTTGCTGCACCCCGTCGTGCGTTCCACCTGTTCATAGAGCACAGGCACGGAATTGTTGCGCATGACAGCCATCAGGCAGCGCCTGTTGGAATCATTGGGCACGAAGATGCGTTCGAGCAACAGGCGGGAGTCGTCATCCACCTTTCCCATGAGCAGCAGCAGGTATGTGTGCGGATTGCGGGGTCGGCATAGGGGCTGATCTCACGCAAGTTGGACCGCACGCGCTGCACCACCACGGACACGAAATCCTTGAGCAGCTCGTCGGTCGAGGAATAATGCGCATAGAACGTGTTGCGCGCAAGGTTGGCGCGACGCATCACTTCCGTCACGGTGATGCGTGAGAACGATTGCTCGCGAATCAGATGCGCGAACGCATCGGTGATCATGGTGACCGAACGCACGGCGTTGCGATTGGCCATGCCGCCTTCCTTGCGATGCGCGATCTGCCGTCGCCGTCTCTCATTGCTGCCCAGTGAATTCCACTCCCCAGCGGACAGGCAGCCGCATCCGTCCTCCGACTCGTCATCATCACCCAGGCCGAACAATAGTGGAAAAACTGATGCCGTCCTCCGGTCCGGCTGTGTCATGTCCATTGCTGCATAGCGCCCCGCATCGTTGTGATACGGCAGTGCATTCATCTGTGCAAACTCCATACCATCCCTCTCCTGGTTTGGCGCGCTCCATGCTGGTCGGCGCCCACCCAAGACACGGTGACGCCGCGATTTCGCATCAGGCGAAACACCTGCATCGGCGGAATATTCGGGGAACGCACCATCGCGCCAAGCTCTCGTGTGCCACCATGATATAACGTGACACGCGGCATGAAGCTTCCTGAACGCAGACATGCACAACTTGTCCATATGTGAGCACGACACACCGAAGACACCGCTCGTTTTTACCAATCATTTTGCAATTGACCACGCCCTTGAATAAAATGACAGTGTGATCAGCGGCGAATCTGATTGGTTCCTTTCTCTCCCTCACCAACGCCGTCTGACACCGGGTACGTGCGGGTTCCGTGAGGCGATTCTCTTCCCATCTATCCCCGACTCACCGAGCCCAAGTCCATGCTTCATGCTGGACACACCCCCGAGAAATCCGGGGCGCCCCCTATCCCTGAGGCGCCCCCTCTTTTTTCTGGAGCGATTCCTGCCCGACGATGCCGGCGCCACACGGACCACGGAAACGCCGACGACCGCATAAGACCTTTGGATTCATGGAGAATGGATTCAGGCACCATGGATTCATGGAGAAAGGAGCGCGCCATGGAACTCAAACAGCTGCAGTACTTTTACGACGTGCTGCGATTGCATAGCTTCACCGCCGCAGCGCGCAACAACCATGTCTCTCAATCAGCGGTGTCGCAAAAAATCAAGGCACTCGAAACAGAAATGGGAGTGCCGCTGCTTCATCGCAACGGTCGGGAATTCACCGCCACCGCCGCGGGAACGAAACTGTATGAATACGCCAACGCCATCATCTCGGCATCCGAGCAGGCGGTGAAGGATGTGCGCAAGGCCGCTGCCGGGCAGGAACTGCCCCGCTTCACCATCGGCATGATCGCCGCGACGACATTCTGGGAGCCGGTTGCAGCCGCTCAGATATTCCTGCAACGCCATCCGCAATCCAACATCGCCGTGGTGTATGGCACCAACCAGCAGTTGCAACAGTCTCTGCTCAATCACAGCATTGACATCGCTTTCGCTGACAATTCCACGCATTTCGCCGACTACTACCAGACGCGCACCGTGCGGCGCACATACATCGGCGTAGAAACGGCGCGCAGCGTGCTCGCCGCCCTGCCGTCCGCCACGCTCATGCCCCCTTTGGAAGAGGTGACCAGCACAGCGTTGTCTGACGTGCCGTGCATCTTGCAGCCACCCGTGACGCCACTGTCGGGCATCTCACAGAACGCGGGGGCGTCCACACGAACTGCCATGGGACCTGCAGGCGCTGAATCGCTGTCCCTGCCGTATCCGTCGCAATTCTCCCCAGCCGCACAGAGCATGCCCAGTGACGCATCGATGCACACCAGGCAGCTCGCCGACGGCACGAACGCGCTGGTGAGCAATCTGCACAGCGTCATCCCCTCCCCCGACATGGATGAACGCCTGCGTCCCGAGCCCACGCACACGATGATCCAATCCGTGCTCAACCAATGCATGCACGAACTGTTCGGGCTCACGTCGCCCGTTGTCTATGCAAGCACTTCCCGTCAAGTGCACGCGCTCACGGCAATAGGACGCGGCTATACGCTCTTTGAATCAAGCGAACCAATCAACCCCCAGGGCGCAATAATCCGCAGGGTTCCGCTCGTGGACAGGAACGGACCGGTGGTCCGTGAATTTCATCTGGTGACGCTGAAATCCGATTCCCAGTCCGCGACGAACGAATACAGCAGAATCCTCGAGCAACTCCTCACCGATACGAAGGTGTGAAAGCCGCACCGTGCGATGGCGGACACATATCATCCGCCATGCGACAGCAACACACACGGCGCTGCCTTGCCGGTGCCTTCTGATCGGTACCTTCTGGCCGACGCCTTCTGATCTGTGCCTCCCGCCGCTTGCCAGCGCCCCCCTATCAGCGCCCTGCGGCGCCGTCCGGCGAGGGAATGCCTGATTAGGAGGCATCCCCCTCGCCCGCCGCGCGATCCTTGCCGTAGATGTCAGGAATGAAACGATGCTGGTCATGCAGTTTCTTCCAGATCACGGGCGTGCCCTGCGCAAGCGAAGCCTGCACGTCGATGACGCGCTGATTGGACGAGCCTCGGAACTGCAGGAGCGAATCCTTGAGACCGGCGATGTAACGGCCGTCCACGAGCACGTCGATCTCATCGAGCAGCTCGCGCTTGTCCGGGGTCTCCCCCGGCCGCATGAGCTCCTCCCATGTGTAACCGGTCCAGCTCCAGATGTCCTTCGAGTGACCGTATTCCTCACGCACACGGCGCACAAGACGCAGGAGCATGGGGGTGTTGAGGAACGGCTCGCCGCCCAGAAGCGTAAGTCCCTGAATATAGGCGGGCGCCAGGTCGGCGACGATGGCATCCTCCAACTCGTCGGTGTAGGGATGCCCGGCTTGGAAATCCCAGATGGACGAGTTGTAGCATCCCTCGCATCGGAACGGGCATCCGGCGACGTACACGGAGTTGCGGATTCCTTCGCCGTCCGTGACGACCATGCGCTTGTAATCCGCCACGATGCTGTGGCTGAGCGTGCGTCCGTCCCACTGGCCCGCCGCCGGGTTGTTGCTGTGGGCGAAAGGCACGCAGGGGCCGCGGCCGACCTCGCCTTCGGCGAAGTCATGCCACGATGCCCTGCGCCGTGCTTCGGCGCGTGACGCCGAGCCCGCCCCCGTCTTGTGGAAGGTGTCGGAGGCCGCCCTTCCGGACCGTGCGGCGTCAGCCTCGCCCTGCATGGCGGTCCGGGGGGAATCTGAAATGGAATCCATGCGAGCCGTCACTCCGCCTTGTCGTCCCACCACGTGCGGCTGGTGCCGTCGGAGAGGGTCACGCGGCCGGTCTCGCCCTGCATGTGCTTGGCGCGGTGTGCGATCTCTTCGTGGCGGCCGTGCACCATCGGGCGCTGCACCGGGTTGCCCAGGTAGCCGCAGGTGCGCTTGGTCACGTTGCACTTGTCGGGATCGCAGTTACCGCATTCGGGGCACTTGAAACCATCCTCGGTGGGTTCGAAGTCTCCTTCATAGCCGCACACGAAGCAGTGGTCGATGGGCGTGTTGGTGCCCAGGTAGCCGATGCCGATCTGGTAGGCGTAATCCCACACGGCTTCGAGGGCCTTGGGGTTCTGCTGGAGGCTGGGGAACTCGCAGTAGTTGATGAAGCCGCCTGCCGCGTAGTACGGGAAGTCCTTCTCGTAGTCGAGCTTCTCCATCGGGGTGGGGCGCAGCCACACCGGGTAGTGGAAGCTGTTCGTGTAGAAGTCATGGTCGGTTACGCCGGGCACCTTGCCGAACTTCTGCTGGTCCATGCGGCAGAAGCGGTCGGTGAGGCTTTCGGCCGGGGTGGAATACACCGAGTAGTGGTATCCCTCTTCCTTGGCCCACTTCTTGCACAGCTTGTTCATGCGGCGCACGATCTCGAGGGCGAATTCCTTGCCGTCCGGATCCCACGTGTGGTCGGTCATCCAATCCTTGCCGTAGAACACGCTGGTGGCCTCATACAGGCCGATGTAGCCCAGGGAAACGGTCGCGCGCTCGTTGCGGAAGAGTGTGTCGACGGAATCGGTGGGCTTGAGCCTGCCGAAGGCGCCGTACTCGAACAGTGTCGGGGCGTTGATCGGGGTCGCCTGCTTGCAGCGCATGATGCGGAACTGCAGGGCGTGGTGCGCAACGGCCATACGCTCGTCGAACAGCTTCCAGAAACGGTCCTTGTCGCCGTGGGATTCCAAGGCGATGCGCGGGATGTTGACGGTGACGACGCCCAGGTTCATGCGGCCGTCCTCGACGTCCTTGCCTGTCTTGGGGTCGGTCCATCCCTGGAGGAACGAACGGCAGCCCA
>CAYVHC010000084.1:0-5109 GCA_964451025.1 uncultured Bifidobacteriaceae bacterium | reverse complement strand
CTACCGTTACCGTTCAGGAAGAGAACGTGTATGTGGTGGTGGGCGGCTCCAGTTCATCGATCTCAATGCCATACACGAGACCCAGATCCATGACATCGACGCCAAGCTCCGGGTCGATGACCTGATGGAGCGCTTCCTGCACGTCCGCCGCAGTGGCTCGACCGATGGAATCGACTGCCTTCAAATCGACCTTGCCTTCCTGATGGTCCTTGGCGATGCGTCGCGCCTGGGCACGCATGTCCTCCGCGGCGTCCGCTGCGGTTGTCGGTTTGGCGGCGTCACCTGCATCCGCAGCGGCAGTCTCTTTCTGGACGCCTTGGGCGCCTGCCTGCGCCTTCTTCTGTTCGGCCGCATCCAACAGCTGCTTGGTGGCAGCCGGATTGCTTACGAGACTCTGCGCGGTCGCCGGATCATCGATCGCGCTGTTGACGGCGTCGAAAATGGGGTTTCCCAACGGGGGTACCAGATTGTCATTGGCCATCGCACACCTCCTTGCACGTGGTTACGTTGTACGCCACCCGCGACACTATCGCAAGGTGTCACATCATTGAAAATAATACGAAGTAATGCACCTAGTCATTGATCTTCGCCAGCGCCTGGGCTGCCGAGGCTTTCAAGCCTTCCCAGCCGAGCAGCGCGCACTTAATACGCATCGGGTATTTGGACGCGCCTTGGAATGCCACCGCGTCCTCGAGCTCATCCATGTCAGCGTCCGATTCGAGGCCTTTGCCACGCGATTCCATGAGCCGGTGGAACAAATCCGCCAGATGCATCGCCTCGTCCAGGCTCTTGCCTGCCACGAGGTCATACATGATCGACAGGCTTGCCTGCGAGATGGAGCATCCGTGGCCGTCCCATTCAAGGCTGCGGATGGACACCGGCTTGCCGTCCGTTCCGTCGCTGAGCTCCACGCGCACCGTCACCTCATCGCCGCATGTGGGGTTGAACTGATGCGCCTGACCGGGCACGCAATACTCGTGCGACGCGTGGAATGACGCCTGCCCTTGCGCAGCAGCGCTGTCCGCAGCGATGGAATCGGCCTTCTCCGACTCTTCGGAAGCCAGGTCCGGTGCAAAATTCGCGCTGCCGTGACGTGCGCGGGAGGCTTCGAGAATCACCTCCTGATACATTTGTTCCATGCCGTCGGAATCGTCGTCATCGGAGTCAGTAGAACCGAAGCCATTGTGGGAGAACCCGAATCCCGGCATTCCTGCGCCAAACATCGTCATAACCAACCTTCTCGTTTCTCTGCCGCCATTTACCGAAGCATTGTAAGGGAACCTCAGCGACCCCCTCCATGCATTCAGCCGAGGAAGAAACCGCGCACCTTGCCAAGGGTTTCCAGCAGACGGTCCACGTCGTCAAGGTTGTTGTAGACGCCGCACGACACGCGGTTGGACGCATACAGCCCGAAATGACGGTGCACCGGCTGCGCGCAGTGGTGGCCGACGCGGATGGCGATGCCTTGGGAGTCGGCAAACTGGCCGACGTCATGCGGGTGCACGCCTTCGACATCGAACGCGACGGTGCCGATGCGTTCGGTTTCGTCGGTAGGCCCCAGGATGCGGAATCCCGGAATGTCGCCGATCGTGAGCAGCTTGCGGGTGAGCATGCGCTCATGCTCGGCGATGGCATCCATGCCGATGGCCATCATCCATTCGGCTGCGACGCCCGCCGCCACGACCTGCGCCACGGGCTGCGTGCCGGCTTCGAAACGTGCCGGCGGCTCCATGTATTGTGCCGGCTTGTCCATCCAGGCGAGCTCGACCATCGAACCGCCGAAGAATGCGGGCGGCAGGGCTTCGAGCAGCTCACGCTTGCCATACAGGAAACCCACGCCGGTGGGACCATACATCTTGTGGGCGCTCCAGCAGGCGAAATCCACGTCGAGGGCCTTCACATCCACGCGGATATGCGGGATGGACTGGCAGGCATCGAGCACGAACAGCGCGCCGACCTCATGGGCGCGGCGCACCAGCGTGGGGATATCGGTGATGGCGCCGGTGACATTGGAGATATGGGTGACCGCCACGATCTTCGTGCGTTCGCCGATCACATCCTCCACATTGTCGGTGCGCACCCGACCGTCAGGCGTCAGGTCAAGCCAGCGCAAGGTCGCGCCGGTGCGGGCGGCGAGCTCTTGGAACGGCAGCAGCACGGAATGGTGCTCAGCCTTGGAAACGACGATTTCATCACCGGGCTTGAGTGCGAAGCGCTTGGCGGCTTCGCCTCCCCTGCCCAGGCTGGCGTTGCCGAAGGCGATCGCCAGTTCGTTGAGTCCGCCGGTCGCGCCGGGGGTCACGACGATCTCTTCGTTGCCTTCCTCGGCGTTCGCGTTCACCAAGCGCGCCACCTGGGCGCGCGCATACTCGAATGCCTCGGTGCTGCGTGCCGCAAGCTCATGGGCTCCGCGATGCACGCCAGCGTTGATGGTGCGGTAAAACTCGCTCTCCGCCTCCACCACGCATTCAGGCTTCTGCGCGGTTGCGCCGGAGTCGAGATAGACGAAGGGATGACCGTGGATCTTCTGGTCGAGGATGGGGAATTGCGCCCGGATCGCCTCAAAATCCACAGGGGTTTGACGCTCGCCCTCGTTGGGCTGGGGCTGCTGTGTGTTGTGCGTCATGTGTGCGATTGCTTCCTTCGTCTTGGTATGCGCGCGTACTGATACCTGATATGCGTGCGCCTTGGTATACGTCTGATGCCCGGTGACCGATACGTCCGGCCGTCGACCGGCTCAACTGCCGGAACCTGCCCGATCAACTCGGCAGATTCCGGCAGAAGCGACCGCCTGCCACACAGGGGTGGTCAGGCGAGTGCGGATTCGCTAGCACCTTCGGGAAGGTACTTGTCGTAGCCCTCCTCTTCGAGGCGGTCGGCGAGGTCAGGGCCGCCGGTCTCGACGACCTGCCCGTGCGCGAACACATGCACCACATCAGGCTTGATGTATTTCAAGATGCGCGTGTAGTGCGTGACCATCATGATGCCCAGACCGGTGTTTTCCTTGGCGCGGTTGACGCCTTCGGACACGATGCGCAGAGCGTCGACGTCGAGGCCGGAATCCGTTTCATCGAGAATTGCGAACTTGGGCTTGAGCAGTTCAAGCTGGAGCACTTCGGCGCGTTTCTTTTCGCCGCCGGAGAATCCATCGTTGACGGAGCGCTGTGCGAATTTCGGATCCATGCGCAGGCGTTTCATTGCTTCGCTCAGTTCCTTCGTCCACGTGCGGATGGACGGCGCCTCTCCTTGCACGGCGGTGACCGCGGTGCGCAGGAAGTTGGTCATTGACACGCCCGGCACTTCGACCGGGTACTGCATGGCGAGGAAGAGCCCTGCCTTGGCGCGCTCGTCGGCGGTCATTTCGAGCAGGTTCTCGCCGTCGATGAGCACCTGACCGCCGTCGACTTGATACTTGGGGTGGCCGGCGATCGTGTAGGCGAGGGTGGATTTTCCTGAGCCGTTGGGGCCCATGATGGCGTGGGTCTGACCGGATTCGATCGTGAGGTTCACGCCGTTGAGAATCTGCTTGCGGCCTTCCTTCGTCTCCACGGAGGCGCGCAGGTCGATGATTTGAAGTGTTGACATGTCAGTTCTCCTCCGTTTGGCGGGATTGTTCGTTCGCTGATTCCGTTACGTGCGCTGTGGTGTCGTCCTCGGTCTGGGATTCGCCTTCGGTCTGCGACACGAGCTTGAGGTCCGCTGCCTTGATGGCATCGGCGTTGCCTTCGAGGCGTGCGTCGAGGGATGCCATGAGCGCGGATGCGATCTGCGGCAGGCCGATTTGCTCGACGAGTTCGCTGAAGAAGCCGTGGACGACAAGGCGGCGCGCCACGTTCTCGGGAATGCCGCGGGACTGCAGGTAAAACAGCTGCTCGTCGTCGAAACGTCCGACGGAGCTGGCGTGGCCCGCGCCCACGATGTTGCCGTTCTCAATCTCAAGATTGGGCTCGGAATCCGCGATGGCGCCCCTGGTGAGCAGCAGGTTGCGGTTGAGCTCGTAGGAGTCGGTGCCCGGTGCATTCGGCAGGATGAGGGCATTGCCGACCCATGCGCTGTGCGCACCCTTGCCGCTGAGCGCGCCCTTGTAGATGACGCGGCTCGTGCACTGCGGCTGGTTGTGCACGATCATCGTACGGTGTTCCAGATGCTGGCCGGGCTCGGCGAAATAGATGCCGAGCAAGTCGGACTTTGCCTGGGGGCCTGCGAAATCCTGGTCGATGCGCAGACGCACGACATCGCCGCCCAAGGTGACGACATTGTGACGCAGCTCGGCGCCCTCCCCCACGGTGATGCGATGGCCGCCCACATGCTTGGAACCGGCGTCCCACTGCTGGAGCGACGTGACGGACAGACGGCTGTTCTTGCCGGCGATGATCTCGACGCATTCGTCGAGACGCGCCGTGCCCGTGTGGTCGATGACCACTGCCGCGTGCGCGCCTTCATCCGCCGCGATGATCAGATGTAGAGCGTCCAGACGATCGTCCACGCCGTGCACGGATACAAGCACCGGCGTGCCCACGTCACCATGGAGTCGCACAAGCAATGCATCGTCGACGGCATTCCACTCGACGGCTTCGATCCTGTCGGCGGGCAATCCCACCGTGCCCATCGGGGCATCGCCCTTGTCCACGGCGCTGATGTCGACGCCATCGGGCAGGTCATCGCCGCTCAGTGGCTCCACACTCACTTCGGTGGCGCCGGAGGCGTCGAAAGGCTCGAAGAATTCCGAGATTCGTTCCACCGGAGTGTAGCGGAAATCCTCCTGCTTGCGGGTGGGCACCGTGTGGTCGCTTACATCGAACGAACGCACGGCACGGTCGGCGCTGGATGGCATGAGGGCCGGCATGGCATATGGATCCTTCGGGTCCGCCGCCGGCAGGGACGGCTCCGCAATGCGCGCCGCGCTGTTTTCTCGCGCTGTTGTGTCGGTCATCAGCCCACCGATCCTTCCATCTGCAGCTCCCCGAGCCTGTTGAGTTCCAAAGCGTATTCCATGGGCAGCTCGCGAGAAATCGGCTCCACGAAGCCGCGCACGATCATGCCCATTGCCTCGTCCTCGGTCAGGCCGCGGCTCATCAGGTAAAACAGCTGGTCTTCCGAGACCTTGGA
>CAYVHC010000083.1:0-5112 GCA_964451025.1 uncultured Bifidobacteriaceae bacterium | reverse complement strand
CTCAGCTGAAGCTCAACTGATGCTGATACCGATTCGTGATGAATCGTCGGATGATGGTCGAATGCGTGCGCCGGGCGCCAGCGAGAGACCTTCTTGTGCCGTGTCGGCGCGCCGATGCATCCTGCCCTATGCATCGGCGCGCCGGTGACGGAGACGTATCGCTGCCGTCGGCGACGCTTGACGGCTTCACTGTAACCGCGCTCGCCGCCGAAGGTCAAGGGGTGGAGCCGATTGTGGCCAGCCGTTGGCTGCGATCGGCACCACCCCTTGACTGCAGTTGTGCTCACCCGCAGGTGCCGATTGTGCTCAGCGATCAGCGGGTGACGCCGATTGTGCTCAGCGGTCAGCGGGTGGCGCCGTCGGCGGCGCATTGCGCCATCCACGCCTCCACGTCGTCGACGGTCTTGGGGATGCTCGTTGACAGCCATTCGGGCCCGTCCTTGGTCATGAGCACGTCATCCTCCACGCGGATGCCGATGCCTCGGAACTGCGGCGGCACCAGCAGGTCGTTGTCCTTGAAATACAGGCCGGGCTCGATGGTGAAAACCATGCCCGGGGCGAGCTTGGCGCCTTGGTAATGCTCGAACCGCGCCTGCGAGCAATCATGCACGTCGAGGCCGAGGTGATGCGCCACGCCGCATGCATGCCAGCGACGGTGCTGCTGGCCGTCGGGGCTCAGCGCCTCCTCGACACTCACGGGGAGGATGCCCCAGTCGTGGAGCGCCTGCGCCAGCACGCGCATGCACGCGTCGTGGATGTCGGAATACGTGCGTCCCGGCTGCGCGGCTTCGAAGCCCGCCTGTTGTGCGTCGAGCACCACTTGGTAGAGCTCCTTTTGGAATGGCGTGAAATGCCCGCTTGTGGGGAAGGTACGGGTGATGTCCGCCGTGTACAGGCTGTCGGTCTCCACGCCTGCGTCGATGAGCAGAAGCCCGCCCGACTCGATGGTGCCGGTGTTGCGCATCCAATGCAGCGTGGCGGCATGCCCGCCGTATGCCACGATGGTGCCGTAGCCTTCGTCGTTGCCTTCCTCGCGGGCGTTCGCGTTGAATGCGCCTTCGAGGATGCGTTCGCTGCGCGGCTTGCCCAGTGCGCCGGGCAACGCAGCAAGCATGCGGTCAAATCCGTCCTTCGTCGCGGCGATGGCGTTGCGCAGCTGTAGCACCTCGTAGGCGTCCTTGATCATGCGGTGTTCGGATGTCTTTTCATAAAGGTCGGCGTCCGCCGCGTCGTTGGCCTTGCGGTCGGGGAAGCCATTGCTTTCGCGGATGTGCTCGACCGTCGCCGTCACCTGGGCATCGGCATTGGCGACGACGCGCACCTGCACGCTGCCCGGGCCCACGTCCTTGGCGAGGTGATCCGCCAGGGTCGCCACGTCAGCGGTGGGTATGCCGGTCATCGTATGCATCTGCTCCAGTCCCGGGCGTGCTCCCACCCAGTATTCGCCGTATGCGGCGCTCAAATAATAATCCTGCGTGGTCTGGTCGGCGCGCGGATGCAGGAACAGCAGCGGCGTGTGCGTGATGCCTTGCTTGGCTTCGTCGCTGGCGGGGTCGACCGGGTCGAGCACGAGCACGGCGCCCGGCTCCAAGTCCTCGCCTAGGCCGGTGTAGTAGGCGAATGCGCTGTCCGGGCGGAAGGCGTAGTCGCAATCGTCATTGCGCACCTTGGCGGTGCCGGCGGGGATCACGAGACGCTCCCCGGGGAACTTCGCGCCCAGTTCACGCAGACGGCGGGGAGTGTAGGCGCTGGATTCCAAGGGCTCGACGGTGGAATCCTCGGCGCCCCAGCCGGTGAGCATGAAATCCTTGAAGGCGGCGGAACGGGGGCGCAGCGTGCGATTGTGACGGCGCTCTGGATCCGGCTTGCTGTCTGCGGTGGCGTTCTGCGCGGCGGCGTGCACGTCGGTATCCTGTGCGGCGGTGTCCTGTGGTGACATATCAGTCCTTTCGCTGAACTTGTGCGCATGGTCGTTTCCGTGCGCATGGCTCTGGTGCCTCATGATATTCGTTGATGTTCGCATCCATGGTTGCGCGCAGGGCGCACAAACGGGTGGAAATCGCGCGAAGCGCCTAGTATAGAAAGGTCTGTGGCCGCGGCAGCGGCGCATGCCTCATCCGCATGCCTAATCAAGGAGAGTGACGCCTTACATGTCTTTCGAGCACCCGAACCGTGGCAATAAGAAACTCGCCGACGTCTATCGCGACATCATGAAACGCGCGCCCGAGCATGATTTTGATCCTTCCCTCGATCGCATGCGCGCGATACTCGACCTGCTGGGCCACCCCGAGCAGTCATTCCGCGTCATCCACATCACCGGCACGAACGGCAAGGGCAGCACGGCGCGCATGGCAGAGGCGCTGTGCCGCGCTTACGGCCTGCGCACCGGCCTGTACACGTCGCCGCACCTTGAATCCGTCACCGAACGCATCGCCATCGACGGCCAGCAGCTGAGTGAGGATGATTTCATCGACATCTACGACCAAGTCAAGGATTTCATCGCATTGGTGGACGCCGACAGCGTCAAGCACGGCGGCCCTCGCATGAGCTTCTTCGAAGTGCTCACGACGATGGCGATCTGGGCGTTCGCCGACGCCCCGGTGGACGTGGCCATCGTCGAGGTCGGCATGGGCGGACGATGGGACGCCACGAACGTGCTGGACGCCGACGCTGCCATCATCGGTCCCGTCGACATGGACCACATGCAGTGGTTGGGCAACACCGTTGAGAAGATCGCCGGCGAAAAATCCGGAATCATCAAGCCGGGCAGCACCGCCATCATCGGCCGCCAGCCCCATGAGGAGCAGGTCATGCCGATTCTGCTCGACCAAGCGAAGAACGTGGGCGCCGCTGCGGTGATCCGCGACGGCGAGGAGATGGAAGTCGTCTCCCGCACGCCGGCTGTCGGTGGTCAGGTCGCCACCCTGCGCACGCCCAACGGCACGTATGAGGATGTGCCGATCGCCATGTTCGGCGAGCATCAGGCACACAATGCGCTTGCCGCGCTCGCCGCCGCAGAGGTCGTTGTGCCGGTCGCTGGCGCGCTCAACGGTGACATCGTCGCCAAGGCGCTTTCCGGCGTGCGGGTGCCTGGGCGCATCGAGACGATCCGCACATCGCCGACGATCATCCTCGACGGCGGTCATAACGTGCAGGCGGTGACCGCCCTGCGCGCAGCCATCGAAGAGAACTACAACTTCCAGCAGCTGGTGGGTGTTGTCTCAATGATGGCCGACAAGGAAGTCGAGGATGTGCTGGGCGTCATGGAACCGGTGCTGTCGGAGATTATCGTCACCCAGAATTCCTGGGCTCCGCGAGTCATGAAGGCCGAGGACCTCGAGAAAATCGCCGACCGTGTGTTCGGCTCCGACCGTGTGACGCGCATCGACGACCTGCCGGACGCCATCCAGGCCGCCGTCGACAAGGTGGACGCTGCGGATGAAACCGGTGTCGGCTATGGTCGCGGCGTGCTCATTTTCGGCAGTTTCGTGACGGCTGGTGATGCCCGCCGCCTGCTCAAGGAGACGCCGAACAAGGATTTGCTCAAGCCCAAATCGGAGCGCGTCAAGTAGGCGCATGGACAGCACATCCAGCAAGCAAACCCAGAAGTGGGAAGAATGTACGTCAAGGAACTGACCATCCGCGGGTTCAAGTCATTCGCGAACCCCACCACGCTTCGCTTCGAACCGGGCATCACGGCAATCGTGGGGCCCAACGGCTCAGGCAAATCCAACATCGTGGATGCGCTTGCCTGGGTCATGGGCGAGCAAGGCGCCAAAAGCCTGCGCGGCACGTCGATGGAGGACGTCATCTTCGCCGGCACCAGCACCCGTCCGCCGCTGGGCCGCGCCCAAGTGAGCCTCACGATTGACAATTCCGACGGCACGCTGGGCATCGAGTATTCCGAAGTCACCATCAGCCGTACGATTTACCGCAACGGTGGTTCCGAATACGCAATCAACGGTTCGCCGGTGCGTTTGCTGGACGTCCAGGAACTGCTCAGCGACACAGGTCTGGGATCGCACATGCACGTCGTCGTGGGGCAGGGACGGCTGGATTCCATTCTGCGTGCCACGCCGGAAGACAACCGTGCGTTCATCGAGGAAGCCGCAGGAATACTCAAGCATCGCAAACGCAAGGAACGCGCTTTGCGTAAATTGCGCAACACACAGGACAACCTTGACCGTCTGGATGACCTCACCAAGGAAATCCACCGTCAGCTGGGGCCACTGCGCAGGCAGGCGCGCGTATCGCGCCGTGCGGATGCGATCCATGTGGCGTTGCGCGATGCCCAGAGCCGCCTGTATGCCGATGATGCCGCAAGGCTCACCGCGCAGCGCGCCGATGTGAGAGGCAAGCTGGAGGAAGCCCGCACGCATCTTGAGACACAGCAAAGGCAGCTGTCGGATGTGCGTGCGCGCATCGAGCAGTTGGAGCAGGCGTCGAGCGCTTCCAGCCCCAAGCTGCGCGAACTGTCGCAGCGCTGGCATGATCTGGTGCAGCTGGGGGAGCGTTTCGAATCGTTGGAACGTGTGGCTGTGGAACGCGCTGCGGGTTTCGAATCCCGCGTGCAGCAGCCCGGGGGAGAAGACCCGGACCTGCTGGAGACGCGCGCCCGTGAGCTTGATGAGCAGCATGCGCAGCGGGAAACGGACGTGCAGACGATGAAGCTCCGACTGGAAAACGCCACGGAGCGGCGTGCGGACGCCGAGAAGCAATTGGCGCAGGTGCGTCAGACGCTTACGCAGCTGCGCCGCGCCGCCCAGCAGCGCGAAGCCCAGCTCGCCGCATTGCGTGAACGCGCCGCGCGTGAGGAGACCCTTGCCCAGGCATCCGCCCAGCGTGGCGCTGACGCCGAGCAGCAGCGCAACAGTTTCGCCGTGCAGCTGCAGCAGGCGCAGGAACGCGTGGATGCGTTGCAACGGCAGTCCTCCGATGTGCAGACGGATGACATCGCGGCGCAGCTCGATCGCGCCCGTCAGGCGGCGCAGGATGCCCGCGCCGCCAGGGATGCCGCGGCGGCGGAGCAACGCCGACTGGATGGCGACGTCATCGGCATGCAGGCCCAGGCGGACGCCTTGGCCGACGCATTGGCGCATGGCGGTGCGGCGG
>CAYVHC010000082.1:0-5229 GCA_964451025.1 uncultured Bifidobacteriaceae bacterium | reverse complement strand
CGAGGTGCAGCTGCCCGGCCGCGTGGTCGTGGAACCCGATCTGTCGAACGCCGCGCCGTTCTTGGGTGCCGCGCTCATCGCCGGCGGCACGGTGAGAGTGCCCAATTGGCCGGAAAACACCACGCAGCCGGGCGGATTGCTGCCTCAATACCTGCGCGACTTTGGCGCGGACGCTCAGCGTTCTACCGACGGCGTGATGACCGTCACCAGCGACGGCGTTGCATCCGGCAGCGTGCACGGCCTGGGGGACTTCGACCTGTCGGCTGCCGGGGAGATAGCCCCGTCGCTTGCCGCAATCGCCGTCCTTGCCCACGGCGACACCGCGCTGCATGGCATCGCCCACCTGCGCGGCCATGAGACAAACCGGTTGGCGGCGCTTGTCGCTGAAATCACCCGCATCGGCGGGGAAGCGGAGGAACTTGACGACGGCATCCGCATCGGCTCTGTGCCCTTGGCCAGCTTGCATGGCGCTGTGATGGAAACCTACGCCGACCACCGCATGGCGACGTTCGCGGCGATGATCGGTCTCGTGGTGCCCGGGGTAGAGGTCACGAACGTCGCCACGACGCGCAAGACAATCCCGGACTTCCCCGGCATGTGGAAGGCCATGCTGGCGCAGCACCGCTGACATCCTGGATTCGCAGGTGCTTTGGATTCGTCGATGCCCCAGATCCGTTGGCGTCCTAATCCACTGGCACCCCTAATCCTCCCGCATGCAGCAGGTTGGCAGCAGCTGCAGAACCGGCCGCGTCCAGTGTCATGCACGTCATGCAACACCTGCCACGGCACCTGCCACAACACGTCACACAACACACAATCACGGAAAGAGGGCCATCCTTGACTGGCACAACAGCATCCATCTACGACACGCATTCCTACCGCAACGATTTGAAAGACAACCCGCTGTTCGGCGACCTCGAATTGGCGCTTTCGATGGCGGACCGTGCGGACGCCATCAGCCTCGCACGCTTCGGCGCCCTTGACCTGCACGTCGAGTCTAAGCCCGACCACACGCCGGTCTCCGACGCCGACCGCGCCGTCGAACGCGCCATCCGTGAGCAAATCGCCAAGCATCGCCCCGGGGACGCCGTGTACGGCGAGGAACTGGGCAAGGCGGAATCCACCGGCCGCCGTTGGATTCTCGACCCCATCGATGGCACGAAGAACTATGTGCGCGGCGTGCCTGTGTGGGCGACCCTCATTGGCCTGCAGGTGGGCGGGCAGATCGTGGCGGGCGTCGTCTCGGCGCCGGCATTGCACAACCGTTGGTTCGCCATCAAGGACGGCGGCGCTTACATGGGCCGCGGCGTGGATGACGCGGTGCGCATCCACGTCTCCCACGTGGCGAAGCTCGAGGATGCGTCGATGTCGCTGTCGAGCCTGACCGGATGGAAGGCGCGCGGTGACCGCCAGCAGTTGCTTGATCTGACGGATTCGATGTGGCGTCTGCGCGGCTTCGGTGATTTCTGGCAGTACATGCTTGTGGCGCAGGGAGCGGTTGACGCCGCAGCCGAGCCCGAGCTTGACCTGTATGACATGGGCGCGCTCGTGCCGATTGTGACCGAGGCGGGTGGCACCTTCACCGACCTTGACGGCAACCCCGGTCCGTGGGGTGGCTGCGGTCTGGCGACCAACGGCTTGCTGCACGAGAGGATTCTTGCGGCGCTGCGGTAGTGCGTGCGCGGTGGTGCTCGGTGCGCTGTGCTTCGCAGACGCCTGCCGAGGTCGGATGGACTCATCGGACCATTCGCTGAGCGGCACGGTCACCATCTGTGGGGATTCGCTGCCGATAATCACGGGAATCGTATGATTCGTCACATCGCCATCGGCGGTTGCCGCCCTGTTGTTCGCCTGCGTAAGGGGATCCGCCGACAGGCATGAATCGTATCCAGCGTCGCACTGCCTATCCGCTGTGCGTTGCAGACAGCTTACTGTCACATTCGCCTGGCCGGAACTCACCTCGTCGATGCGCGCGGTGCCGTAGGTGTTCGTGTAGGTGTATTCCCTTACCGAGCTTCTGGGCTCGTGGCGCTGAGGCGTGACCATGACGTCGCAGCCCGAGATTGGCTTGCCGCTGCGACCCGTCACTGTGATGAGCACATCCGTGTGATACACCCGCGTCCATGGCATGCGGTCGTTGAGATTGTGAAACCATGTGCAATACGCTGCGCCGATTGCGACGGCGATGACGAGTGCGACGGCGATGACGGTGATTGCGATGTGACCGCGGTGGTTGTGTACGTGCTGGTGCATCGGAAATCACCTATCTGCGAGTGCGGTTGTGTCAAGTTATAGATGCGATCGGTAAACCGAGGACTAAAATCTTGCTTACCATTTGACATTGAGGATACTCCGTTTAACCAACCTGTATTGCCAACGATGGTTTCGGATTGAATCCATGGTGAACCAGAAGATCCTGATGAATCTTTGAAACCGGTATTGACTTGAATAGTATCCGTATGGCCGATCTGGGACCAATTATGGCCTTTCCTGCCATGCAGACAGTGGGCTGCAGTGACATGAGATGATTCGTACTGTCAACGAGAGACGCGGTACATTGAAGATTTCTCCCATCTCGTTGAAAGAAAAATACGCCGGTAGCGGAGTCCGAGCTCCTATAGGATGAGGAGAGAGAAATACGGGAAGTGGGGATTCGTATCTGTTCACGGGATGGTATGAGTTTGTTTGGTTCATGCAATTCCGTTAGTAGAGGAGCTGCTTCTGCTGCGGGCTTGTAACCTCCATCTTCGGCGACCCATGGATGTGTCGCCGATTGTGGAGGTTAGGAATCTTATTTAAGGGTCTGTAACCTCCGTCTTCGGCGAGTGGGTTGGTGGGTCGCCGAAGAAGGAGGCTAAGGTCTTGTTTTCAGTATCTGTAACTTCTTTCTTCGGCGAGTGGGTTAATGAGTCGCCGAAGAGGGAGGTTTGGGATCGTGTTTGGGGGTCTGTAACCTCCTTCTTCGGCGACGGACAAATGGGTCGCCGAAGAGGGAGGTTTGGTGGGGTTGGATCGACCGGTTATCTTCCGTTTTCGGCGAGTGGGTTGGTGGGTCGCCAATGGCGGAGGTTCGGTGCGTCATCTGCGGGGTTGTAACCTCCACCTTCGGCGACCCATGGATGGGTCGCCGATGGTGGAGGCTAGGAATCCCTTATGGGAATCTGTAACCTCAGTCTTCGGTGACGGACCGTACCGTTTCGCTTGCCTGCGCCGTGCCTGTGCGATGCGCCGATGGGAATCATGGGGTATATAAAAGGGACCGGTCCCGTGGAGGGAACCGGCCCCTTGAGTTCGTTCGGTGCTGCCGAATCATTTGTGGGTTTCAACGTCGTTGGACGCTGAAACCCACGTCGACCAGCAAACTGTGGTCTCACGGCCATCGGTCTGCGGCCAGCCGCCAGCGGTTATCGGCCTACCGTGGCCTCACGGCCTTCGGCCTACTCGTCGACCTTGTTGCCGTAGGAGTCCACGCCGGCCTCGGCCAAGGCGGTGACCTTCTGCGCGATGGCGAGCTCTTCGTTCGTCGGGATCACGCAGATGAACACGGAGGAATCCGGGGTGGAGATGATGCGCGGATCCTTGGAACGCTTGGCGTTCTCCTCCTCGTCGATCTTCACGCCGAACGGAGCGAGGCGGTCGCACACCATCTTGCGCACGATGTCGTCGTTCTCGCCAACGCCAGCGGTGAAGGTGATGGCGTCCACGCCGCCCATCTGAGCGGTGAAGTCGCCGATGTACTTGATGATGCGGTGCACGTACACGTCGAGGGCGAGCTTGGCATCCTTGTCGCCGTCGGCCACGAGGGCGTGCACTTCGCGCATGTCGGAGTGACCGCACAGGCCGGCGAGGCCGGACTTCTTGTTGAACAGCTCGTCGAGCTGGTCAACGTCCATGTGTGCGTTGCGGATGAGGTGGAACACCGCGGCCGGATCGATGTCGCCGGTGCGGCCGCCCATCACGAGGCCCTCGAGCGGGGTCAGGCCCATGGATGTGTCAATCGGCTTGCCCGAGATCTGGGCGGAAGCGGAAGCGCCGTTGCCCACGTGCAGCACGATCTGCTTGAGGCCTTCGGCGGGCTTACCGATGAGAGCGGGCACGAGGCCGCCCACGTACTCGTGGGAGGTGCCGTGAGCGCCGTAACGGCGGATGTGATACTCCTCGGCGACCTGCTTGTTGAGGGCGTAGGTGCTGGCTTCCTCAGGAAGCTGGAAGAAGTAGGAGCTGTCGAACACGAATGCCTGCGGCACGTCCGGCAGGAGCTTGAGCATGACTTCGGCGCCGATGGCCTCCGGGCCGTTGTGCAGCGGGGCGAGGACGGCGAGGTCCTTGACCTGCTGGATGGTCTTGGCGTTGACGAAAGCGGGCTTGGGGAACACGGATCCGCCCTGGACCACGCGGTGGCCGACGGCGACGATGCCGGCGTTCTTGAGGTCGGGGCCGAATTCCTTGAAGAAGCCGAGGACGCGCTTGAGACCGGTCTCATGATCCGGGATCGGCTCCTCGAGCTCATGCTTCTCGCCGTTGTACTTGTACACGTAGTGGCCGTCGCCCGCTTCACCGATCTTCTCGACGAGGCCGGAGACGATGCCCTCCTGGGAATCAAGGTCTACGAGCTGGTACTTGATCGAGCTGGAGCCCGAGTTGATAACAAGAGCGGTTTTCGCCATTGTTGGATTCCTCCATCAGATTATTGGGAAATGGTGCTTTCCACGTGTTAGGTTACCCCGCGCACGGTACAGGGGCGGGCGGTGGGGCGGTGGCCCTCACTGGTGCGCGCACACTGCGGTGAGAGCGATGGTGTTGATGATGTCCGGCACGGTCGCGCCACGCGACAGGTCGTTGACCGGCCGGCGCAGGCCTTGGAGCACGGGGCCGATGGCGACGGCGCCCGAGGAGCGCTGCACCGCCTTGTATCCGATGTTGCCCGCCGACAGGTCGGGGAACACGAACACGTTCACATGCCCCGCCACGTCGTTGCCCGGCGCCTTCGTCGCCGCCACGTCGGGCGACCATGCGGCGTCGAACTGGATGGGTCCCACGGCGGCGAGGCCGGGCTCCTTGTCGTGCACGATCCGGGTGGCTTCGGTCACCAGGTCCACGTCCGGTCCCTTGCCCGAGCCGAGGGTGGAGTACGAGAGCATGCCCACGCGCGGCTTGATGCCGAACGCGCGTGCAGTGGCGGCGGACTGCAGGGCGATGTCCGCCAGCTGCTCGGCGGTGGGGTTGGGC
>CAYVHC010000081.1:0-5334 GCA_964451025.1 uncultured Bifidobacteriaceae bacterium | reverse complement strand
GGGAATGGGATGCCGGTGAGCACCACGCCGAGCGAAATGAGGGCCGAGTAGGCGGTCTTGGCGAGGAACAGGCTGGCGACGCGTTCCATGTTCGCCATGACCTGTCGGCCGCGGGCGACGACGTCGGGCAGGTGCGAGAACTTGGAGTCCACGAGCACGACCTGCGCGACTGCTTTCGTGGCGGATGCGGCGTTGCCCATTGCGATGCCGAGGTCGGCTTCCTTGAGGGCGAGCGCGTCGTTGACGCCGTCACCGGTCATGGCGACCGTATGGCCGCGCTTGTGGAGTGCCTGGACGATGGCTTTCTTCTGGTTGGGTAGCACGCGGCCCACGACGTCGATGTCTTCAAGGACCGCGGCGAGCTCATTGATGTCATCGGGCAATTCGCGGGCGTCGATGGCGCGCGGGGCGCGGTCGGCGCACAGGTGCACGCGGTCGGCTATCGCCGCGACGGTGAGGGGATTGTCGCCGGAGATGACGCGGCACCGCACGCCTTGCTCGCGGAACCATGCGAGGGTCTTGGCGGCATCGGGGCGCACGGATTCGGCGCAGACCACGAGCGCCACGGGAAGCGCACGAGGATCAATCGCACAAGAATCGATCGTCGCCTCGTCCGCAGCGTTTTCGTGGCTGCGCACGGCGTCCTGCTTGGGGTGCGCTACTCCCCTGTCCTGCTCACCGGATGCGCCGCCTGCCGTCACGCAAGCCAACAGCAGCACGCGCGAACCTGTGCGCGCCTGTGCGTCGATGGCGGTGCGCACATCAGGGTATTCGCCGTCCAGGGCGCGCATGATCACTTCGGGGGCGCCCATGTACCAGCGCGTTGTGGCGCCATTCGCGCCGGTGCCGCGCACATCCGCGCTGCTCCACTTGCGGGAGGATGAGAATGGCACGCGGGAGATAAAGCGGCCATGCCCGCCACTGCCGGCGCCTGCAGCTTCCCTTCTCACTGCGAATGCCTGCAACTGGCGGCCATCGGCATCCGTCAGCTCGTATGCCGCGTCGGACAGACCTGCGAGCACCGCGGCGCCGGTGATGTTCGGCGTCGGTTCGTCACACACGTCACGCAAGGCTTCCAGCACTTCATGCGCCGCCGGTGCGGGCGTGGCGGCGGAATCCGGCAGCAGCCGCACGCCGGTGAGTTCGATGCCGCCGTCGGTGATCGTGCCGGTCTTGTCAAGGTTCAGGCAGTCGACGCGCGCGAGGGTCTCCACTGCCTCCAGCTCCTGCACAAGGGTGTTATGTCGGGCCAGGCGCATCGCGGCGATGGCGAAGGTCAGCGACGTGAGCAGCACGAGCCCTTCGGGAATCATGCCGACGACGCCGGCCACGGCGGAAACGACCGCATCGCGCCACTGCCCCGTGGCAATCGCGGCGTTCCATCCGCCCACGCGGTTCATTTGGGAGAGCACGAGCAGCACGCACAACGGCACGACGAGGAACGTCATGAACTTGAGGATCGTGTTGATGCCGTCCTGCAAGTCGGATTTCGTGCGGGTGAACACCTTGGCCTGCGCGGTGAGACGCGCCGCATAGCTGCGCTCGCCCACGGCGACGACGCGCGCCAATGCGAGGCCGGACACCGCCGTCGCGCCGGAGAGCGCCTTGTCGCCCGGTTTCTTCTTCACGGTGGCGCTTTCGCCGGTGAGCATGGATTCGTCAAGCTCCAAGCCCCACGATTGGAGCACATCGCAGTCGGCGGGCACTTGTTCGCCTGCGCGAATCCACAGCACGTCGCCTTCCACGATGTCCTCGGCGTCCACTTCTTCGTCATGCCCGTCGCGCCGCACGAGGTTGCGGGATTTGACGAGGATGGACAGCTTGTCGAGCGTGCGCTTGGACTTGAGCTCGGTGACGACGCCGATGAGGGTGTTGACGATGATGACGAAGCCGAAAACGGCGTCCTTCCACCGTCCGGTGAGCAACACGACGATCATGGCGGCAAGGATGATGCCGTTGAACAGCGTGAACACGTTTGCGGCGATGATCTGCCCCACGGTGCGCGTCGTCTTCGTGGACTGCACGTTCACCTGGCCGTGCGCCACCCGGTCGGCCACCTGCCCGGCGGTGAGCCCGCGCTCATCGACCGCAGGCATGGACTGAGCTGGATCCGTCTGAGCTGGATCCGTCTGCGCTGCGTCCGAGTGTGTCGTTGCGGACTGTGCGGTCGTGGACTGTTTCACGGAATCCTCCTTGGCGCCTCGCCCCTGCGCATGCGGCGCACCGCCGTCTCACATGCGCACGTTCATCTTTTTTTCGTGCTCGTCGGCGTTGATGACAGCCGCAAGCGCGTGATACAGCGAATATATGTTGTTGGCGATGTCTTCGTCATCATCCGTGGGTATGAAATCCGCCGCATACAGCAGCTGGTTGTCCGGATTGATCGAACCGTCGAGAAGTATGACGGGAATGCCTGCCGTGCGTGCGGCGCCGAGCGCGTCCTCCCACGCCTGGCTCGTCGACGGATCGGCGGTGTCGTCGGGATGCACGACAATGAACGTCACCTTGCGCTTGGCGAAATCCTCGACGGCCTTGCGCTGCTGCTCGCCGGTGCTTGCCTGCGCGTAGAACACTGCGATCGAATTGCTTTCCACGTCTTCGCGGAATTCGTCGACGAGATCCGGCTCGGCGCCGCTGCCGACCAACGCCACGCCATAGTCGGAGCGGTCGATGTAATCATGGGAAATCGTGGCCTGGGTGTCTTGCGTATCGCCCACCGCATGCCCGCGGGGCGCGCACGAACCCAGGCACAGCACCGCGCACAGCATCGCAGCGACGCACGCGACGAAACGGTGTGCGCCGCCGATGCCCCTGCGGTGCAGCGACGCCTGTGCCTTCAGCCCGGGGGTTCCGTCTCCTCGTCGTGCCATCGCATCCTCCGTTCGTCGACGCAGTGTCGCATCTCGCATTGTCGTCTCTCAGCTTAACGCATGAACTCGCCCTCACGCCGGCGAATCAGCCCACGGCGCACCCGTCCGGCGCCGCCGCCAGCATCAGCCCCGTCGCGCTGACCGTCACCTGTCGACGTCCACACGCCGCGGGACGCATACGGTGCATGTGAGGCATATCACACGTGACAAAGCACACAGTGAAATCCCTCCCGCATCCGTGCGTCGCACGATACGATGAAACCAGCGGCGCACACCGGTGCCGGGACGGCCCAGGCTCCCCTCGCACACGTGACGCCGCGCAGCACAATCACCCACAGCCTGGGAACGAACAATGGAAAGGACCACCAATGACGCTTCTCAACCACGAAATCACCGACTTCACGGCAGACGCCTATCTCAACAACGATTTCACCCAGGTGAGCAAGAAGGACATCTTGGGCCACTGGTCCGTGTTCTTCTTCTATCCGGCGGACTTCACCTTCGTGTGCCCCACGGAGCTCGAGGACCTCGCCGACCACTACGACGAGTTCAAGAAGGCAGGCTGCGAGATCTACTCCGTCTCGCACGACACGCAGTACGTGCACAAGGCATGGCACGAGGCCAATGACAAGATCTCGAAGATCCAGTTCCCCATGCTCGCCGATCCCACGGCGCGCCTCGCCAAGGACCTCGATACCTACAACGAGGAGCTGGGCCAGGCCGAGCGCGGGGATTTCATCATCAACCCCGACGGCAAGGTCGTGGCCTACGAAGTGATTTCGTCGAACGTGGGCCGCAACGCCGAGGAAATCCTGCGCCGCGTGCAGGCATCGCAGTTCGTGTATGAGCACGGCGACCAGGTGTGCCCGGCGAAGTGGACGCCCGGCGAGGAGACGATCGAGCCGAGCCTCGACCTCGTCGGCCAGCTGTGAACCGTTCAACGCAGAAGAATCCAGGGAAGCCTATGCAGCAAGACAAGAACCTCTATGATGCCGTTGTCATCGGCGGCGGCCCTGCCGGCCTGACGGCAGGTTTGTATCTGGCGCGCGCACGGTATCGCGTCGTCGTGCTGGAGGACGAGGATTTCGGCGGCCAGATCACCCTGACGGACGCCGTGGTCAACTATCCGGGCGTCACAAAGGCCAGCGGACGCCAGCTTACGGCGACGATGCGCCAGCAGGCGCTGGATTTCGGCGCCGAGCTGCGCGTGGCGCGCGCCACCGGCATCGAGAACGCGCAAGGCGACGTCAAGGTCGTGCACACGTCCACCGGTGACATTCGCACGTTCGGCGTGATTCTCGCCACCGGCGCCAAGCCGCGCACCATCGGGTTCGAAGGCGAGAAGGAGTATGCCGGACGCGGCGTGGCGTATTGCGCCACGTGCGACGGAGAGTTCTTCACCGGACGCGAGGTGCTCGTCGTCGGCGGCGGTTTCGCCGCGGCCGAGGAGGCGGTGTTCCTCACCAAGTACGCCAGCCACGTGACGGTGCTCGTGCGCGAGGATGATTTCACGTGCGATGCATCGGTGAGCGCCCCGACGAAAGCCGATCCCGCCATCACGGTGCGTTACAACACGGAACTGCTCGGCGTGCAGGCTGGAAAGGGCGGCCTTGCGCAAGCCACGTTCCGTGACCGCACGACCGGCACGACCGAGCAATGGTCCCCCGCCGACGGCGGAACCTTCGGCGTGTTCGTCTTCGCAGGCTATGTGCCGCGCACCGAGCTCGTCAAGGACCTTGTGGAACTCGACGACCACGGGTATGTGGTGACGCACGATTATTTGGAGACGTCCCTGCCTGGCGTGTGGGCTGCCGGCGATCTGCGGCGCAAGAACCTGCGCCAGGTCGTGACCGCCACCGCTGATGGCGCCATCGCCGCCGTCGAAGCGGAACGCTATGCATCCCGCATGAGCGAGAAGACCGGCCTGATGCCGGTGCGTCCCACGGACTCCCCCTATCAGCATCGTGAGGAGGAGCAGGCGAAGAAGGCGCGCGAAGCGGCCACGTCGCCCGCCCCGGCACCTGTCTCACCGCGAGCGCAGAGCGCGAATGGCACTACGGGCGGCGCTGCGGCGCGAGGCTCGTATTTCACGGATGCGGTTCGTGCCCAGCTCGACCAGGTGTTCGCACGCATGGCGCGCCCGGTCGTGCTGCGGCTGGACCTTGATGACACGGCGCTGTCGGCTGAGCTCCATGGTTTCATGACGCAACTGGCCGATGTCAGCAATGGCAAGGTGAGCGTGGAGGAGCATCATCATTCCGATGAATCCGCCGCGGACCTTGACGGCGCGGACCCGCAGCTGCTGCCATGCGTGCGCCTGTGCGTGCCGGATGGCGACGGTGATGCGAAGCCGACGGGCATCGCCTTTCATGGGGTGCCCAGCGGCCATGAGTTCAACTCGTTCGTGCTGGCGCTCTACAACGTCGCCGGCCCGGGCCAGCCGCTGGACGATGCCGCGCGGCAG
>CAYVHC010000080.1:0-5358 GCA_964451025.1 uncultured Bifidobacteriaceae bacterium | reverse complement strand
GAGGACGAGGAGGACGAGGCCGAGAAGAAGCGGCAGCTCGCCCAGTCCGTCAGCGCGAAAGGCGCGTTCATCGTCTCGGACCGTGATGATGACGACGACGACAACCTCACGCCCGCCGGCAACCCCAAGCGCCGCGTCGTCGCGACCGGCGCCACCGCCGACCCAGTCAAGGACTACCTCAAGCAGATCGGCCGCGTCAACCTTCTGACCGCAGAGCAGGAGGTCGACCTGTCGGAACGCATCGAGGCCGGGCTCTACGCCCAGCATCTGCTCGACACGGAAAGCGGCACGCTCAGCTTCAAACGCCGCCGCGAGCTCAAGTGGGCCGCCAACGACGGGCAGAAGGCCAAGTCCCATCTGCTCGAGGCCAACCTGCGACTCGTCGTGTCCCTCGCCAAGCGCTACACCGGTCGCGGCATGCTGTTCCTTGACCTCATCCAGGAAGGCAACCTCGGCTTGATTCGCGCGGTCGAGAAATTCGACTGGAAGAAGGGCTTCAAGTTCTCCACCTACGCCACATGGTGGATCCGCCAGGCCATCACGCGAGCCATGGCAGACCAGGCGCGCACGATTCGCGTGCCCGTGCACATGGTGGAGGTCATCAACAAGCTTTCCCGCGTGCAGCGCCAGATGCTCCAGGACCTGGGTCGTGAACCCACGCCGGACGAGCTCGCCCGCGAACTCGACATGCCGGTCGAGAAGGTGCAGGAGGTGCAGAAGTACGGACGCGAGCCCATTTCGCTGCACACCCCGCTGGGCGAGGACGGAGACTCCGAATTCGGCGACCTCATCGAGGACACCGACGCCATCGCGCCCTCCGATGCAGTGGCCTTCTCGCTGCTGCAGGAGCAGTTCAAGCAGGTGCTCGAAACGCTCAGCCCCCGCGAGGCCGGCGTCATCGAAATGCGCTATGGCCTCAAGGACGGCCAGGCGAAGACGCTCGACGACATCGGCAGGGTGTATGGCGTGACGCGCGAACGCATCCGCCAGATCGAATCCAAGACAATGTCGAAGCTGCGCCACCCGTCCCGTTCCCAGACCCTCAGGGACTTCCTGAGCAAGTAGACACACAGCCCGCTTCGGCGGGCTTTTCCATCGGCGGCGCGCTGCCGCGGCACGCGGCATGAGGAAGGAAGCACGTGGCACAGGCACAATCGAAGCAGGCCAAACACAAGGAACCGGAGTACAACGCGGCGGATCTCACCGTCCTCGAGGGGCTCGACGCCGTGCGCAAACGCCCCGGCATGTACATAGGCACGACCGACACGCAGGGGCTCATGCACTGCCTGTGGGAGATCATCGACAATTCCGTCGACGAAGCGCTCGCCGGTGCATGCGACCGCATCACCGTGACGCTGCACCGCGACGGTTCCATCACCGTGGAGGACAACGGCCGCGGCATCCCCGTCGATGTCGAGCCCAAGACAGGGCTGTCCGGCGTGGAAGTGGTGCTCACCAAGCTCCATGCCGGCGGCAAGTTCGGAAACAGCGCCTACAACGCGGTAGGAGGCCTGCACGGCGTGGGTTCCTCCGTGGTCAACGCCCTGAGCACCCGCCTGGATGTGGAAGTGGACCGTGATGGCAAAACATACCGCATGGAATTCCACCAAGGCCATCCCGGCGTGTACACGGACGCCAACCCCGAGGCGCCGTCCCCCGACTCCCCGTTCAAGAAGACCCGCAAAGGCCGGCCGACACAGCTGCGCGTCGTCGGCACCTACCGCGGCAAGCACACCGGCACGCGCATCCGCTATTGGTCCGATCCAGAGATCTTCAACGACACCGCGCGCTTCCAATACGACCAGCTCATCGACCGTGTGCGCCAGACCACGTTCCTCGTGCCGGGGCTGCGCATCATCGTCATCGACGAAAACGTCGATCCGACGGGGGACGTCGCCAAGGACGACCGTCTGGAAGTGGACGGGGACGCCGAGCCGACGCTCGCAACGCCGGTGATCGAGGCGACCGAAGGGGAGCCGGGCGCCACGGATGACGCTGACGTCACGGATGACACTGGCACTACGGATGATACGGACACCACGGATACTGTTGACACTGCCGATGCCACGGATTCCACTGCCGCCGCCATGGCCGCCCCGCACCCGCGCGTGCAGGAATTCCTGCATGAGGGAGGCGTCGTGGACTTCGTGGACTTCCTTTCGCACGGCGCGCCCGTGTGCGACGTATGGCACGTGCACGGCGAGGACACCTACGAGGAGGAGACCCAGGCGGTGGACGCCAGCGGCGACCTGCACGCCGCGATGGTGACGCGCACGTGCGGCGTCGACATCGCCTTCCGCTGGGTGGACGACTATGACACGACGATCCGCAGCTTCGTCAACGTCGTCGAAACGCCGGGCGGCGGCATGCATCTGGACGGCTTCCTCAACTCCCTCGTCAAGCAGGTGCGCAAGTATGTGGAGGCCAACGCCCGCAAGCTCAAGGTCAACCTCAAGGATTCCTCGACGAAGGTCGAACGCGACGACGTGACCACCGGCCTGGTGGCGGTCGTCACCGTGCGCATAGCCGAACCGCAGTTCCAAGGCCAGGTCAAGGACGCTTTGGGCACCGCGCAGGTCAAGCCGATCATCACCCGCATGTGCGACGAACAGATAGGTCAGATGCTCTCGGGCAGCAAGCGCGGCTACAAGGAGCAATCCTCCCGCGTGCTTGAGAAGATCGCCGGCGAGATGCACGCGCGCATCCAGGCGCGCAAGACCAAGGAGGTCACCCGCCGCAAGAACGCCCTCGAGTCCGCATCCATGCCCTCCAAGCTCTCGGACTGCCAGCCGGGCAACGATGACATCGCCGAGCTCTTCATCGTCGAGGGCGACTCCGCCCTCGGCACCGCCAAGGCGGCGCGCAACTCCATGTTCCAGGCGCTGCTGCCGATCCGAGGCAAGATCCTCAACGTGCAGAAGGCCTCCACTGCGCAGATCCTCGCCAACAAGGAATGCTCGGCGATCATACAGGTCGTGGGCGCCGGCTCCGGAGCCACGTTCGACATCACCCAGGCCAGATACAACAAGGTCATCATGATGACGGATGCCGATGTGGACGGCGCGCACATCCGCACGCTGCTGCTCACGCTGTTCTACCGTTACATGCGCCCCTTGGTGCAGGCCGGCCACGTGTATGCCGCCGTGCCGCCGCTGCACCGCATAGCGCTCGCAGGACGCCACAAAGGCGAGTTCGTGTACACGTATTCCGAGGAGGAGCTGCAGACGAAGCTCGAGGACCTCAGGCGCCAAGGCATCGACTTCAACCCCGACGTGCAGCGTTACAAGGGTCTTGGCGAGATGGACGCCGACCAGCTGGCGGACACGACGATGGACCCGCGCACCCGCACGCTGCGCAGGATCCGCCTCGAGGACGCCGCCCACGCCTCGCAGGTATTCGAACTGCTCATGGGAGACGACGTGCCTCCGCGCCGCCGGTTCATCATCGACAACGCAGAGGACTTCGACCGTTCGAACATCGACGCATGACATCCGCCCCGCCCTGCGGCGCGCGGTGGGGGAGAGGGACACACCGCCCTGCTGCGCGCACCGGCAGGCGGCCGACACCCCATCGGGAACCACGTCGAAAGCTGCACGGAAGCCACACGACCATCAGAAACGGCAGAGCCGTCAGGATCGACACAGAAGGAATGACACAGACGGCGTTGGGCAGACGCCAGAAAGGAAGGCCACCATGGTCCGCCAGATAATCCTCGTGCGGCACGGGAGAACCGCGTACAACGCACAGAACCGGTTCCAAGGCCAGATCGACATTCCGCTGGACGCCGTGGGCATGTGGCAGGCGGAACGCACCGGCGAGGCATTGCGCCAGCTGCTTGAGGCCGACGAACGCATAGCCCCCGCCAGCGGCGCACCCATCGCCGGCGACGGCCCCGCGTTCGACCCTGCGGCGGACGTCCTTGTCGTGGCATCCGACCTGTCGCGCGCCGCCAGCACCGCCCACAGCTTCGCCGACCCATGGAACCTGGACGTGCACCTCGACCCCCGGCTGCGCGAACGCTCGTTCGGGCAATGGGAGGGTGTGCGCCTCGAGGACGCCGAGCGCGACTATCCGCGCGATTACGCGGACTGGAGGGACGGCAAAGGCGGCGAACTCAGGCATGGCGCCGAATCGCGCGACAGCCTGGGCACACGCGGAATGCAGGCGATCAACGACTGGGCGGCACGCGCAGGCGAGGACCAGACCATCGTGTTCTTCTCACACGGGGCGTGCATCGCCGAAACCATCGACCACATGCTCGAACCAGTGGGCACGACCGGCGGCATCGCGAATTTCTCAACGATGCGCAACGACCATTGGGCACAGCTCGTGCCCTACGAGCCCAAAGGCGGCGATCCCAGGTGGCGGCTCATGTATTACAACCGGGGTCCAGCGCTCGCGATGACACGCCAGTGGGAGAACCCGTTCGACGGGCAGTGAAACGCCTGGTGGCTGGTCGTCCGGCCGCTGCATTGTTATGCCGCGGCGATGGCTTACAATGAAACGAAAGTGTGGAATGGCGGGAGAGCGTGCCGTAGCATGGTGCCGTCACGCGATGCCATAGCGCAGAGAACACAATTCGCCGTGGAGATCGCACGTCACGCGTAAGCGTGCGAAGGAAGGGACTTGAAGATCGTGGAACAAGGTCAATCCGACAGCAGCACGACGGATGAGCCGACGACCAATGGGGCAACGCCTCCGTCGGGGACGGAGAACGCCGTCTCGGCCGATGCCGACGCCGCCCGCTCGGATTCACAGGCACCGTCGGATTCCACCGTTCCCGCACAAGACAGCCGTCCCACCCATGAAAGCCGCTTGGAGACCGGATTGAGCGTGCTGGGATTGGCGTCCGACGCGCTGTCGCGCCACGACGAGGACGAGAGCCAGCGCATCACCCCACAGCACGCCCGGATATCCCGCGACACGATGGCGTTCCCCGCTTTCGATTTCGCCCGCGAATATGCCATCCCCGACGAGCTCATGCCGGCGGAGCTGGGAGTGCCTGACCCCGAGGACGATCCCAACGACCCTGAAGTCGTTGCTGCCGACGAGAAAGACGAAGCGGCCGGCGATGAAGAACTCCGGTCGAAGGCAGGGCAGCCTCCGGCGGGGCAGCGTTCCCGAGCGCAGGATTGCCCGAACTCGTCGGATGATCGTGACGGGGAAGCGCGGGAGGACCCCGGCGCGGGCACTGACGGCGTGTCCATGCTCACGGCGCGCATCCAGGATGTGACGCGCGCAGTGAGGGCGGCGCAGGTCGCGGAATCATACCGCCAGCCCGCGCAGGACGGCGACGACAAGGCACAGGTCATGCTCGCCGACATGCTGGCGCTGGGCGTGGGCGTCACCCAGGACGAC
>CAYVHC010000079.1:0-5395 GCA_964451025.1 uncultured Bifidobacteriaceae bacterium | reverse complement strand
AGAGCATGCCCACGCGCGGCTCGATGCCGAACGCGCGTGCCGTGGCGGCGGACTGCAGGGCGATGTCCGCCAGCTGCTCGGCGGTGGGGTTGGGCGTGATGGCGCAGTCGGCGAATACCGCCACATGCGTGGGCAGACACATGAGGAACGCTCCGGAGACCATCGAGGCGCCCGGGGCTGTCTTGATCACCTGCAGTGCGGGGCGCACGGTATTGGCGGTGGAGTTGATGGAACCGGAGACCAAGCCGTCCGCCTGGTCGAGCTGCACGAGCATCGTGCCGAAATACGTGGGGTCCTTGAGCGTTTCGCGCGCCTTCTGCTCCGTCATGCCTTTCTTGCTGCGCAGGCGCACGAGCTCGTCCACCATCGGCACGAGCAGGCGCTCGTCGTGGAGGGAGTGGAACTTGGCCATCTCCAGATGCTCCAGGCCCATGTCGGCGCCGGCGGCGAGGATCTCGTCGCGTTCGCCGACGAAGAGGATGTCGACCACGTCGCGTTCGATCAGGTAGTTGGCGGCGCGCAGCATGCGCGGCTCCAGGCTTTCGGGGACCACGATGGTGCTGTGGTGGCGGCGGGCGCGGGCGATGAGGTCGTTTTGGAAGAAGTATGGCGTCACGGGCAGGTCACGCTTGGCCTGGCAGGCGGCGAGCACTTCGTGCGCCGGGGCATGGTCGTGGAAGACCGGCAGGCTGCAGGCGGCTTCCTCGTCGTTCGTGCAATCCATCGGCGGCAGCGTCCACACCGGCACCTTGAGGTCGGAAAGGACATCGAGGCTCTGCGCCTCCTTGTTGGGTTTGCAGCCAGTGACGAACACCCCGGCGAGGGGCACGCCGTTGCGGGCATACAGGTCGCGGTAGGCGAGCACGGTGGACCTCAGCTGCCCGGCGTCGCGTTGCAGCGTGCACACGGCGAGCATGACGACCGACTGCGTGTCCGCTGCGAAACGCGCGTCCATGACCGCAGCCTCGGGTTCGGCGATGCGGGAGGCGTCGCGTCCCACGAGCACGCATGCCTCGGGTTGCGTCGCATCGCAGAACGTGTGGTAGCCGCGCGCCACGTCGCCGCGCGCCAGCGTCTGGTTGGCGCGCACCGCGTCGGAGGTCGTCGCGGTGGCCTGCTTCGCCGAGATCTTGGATCCGGCGGTGCGCAGCAGCACTGCGGTGAATGTTTCACCCGGATCGGTGGCGGGACGGTAGATCTGCGTCTTGTAGCTGTGCGAAAGGACGCTCGCCACGCCGTTTGCCACGACGTTGCGGCCGTTGCCGCCTTCTGGACTTGCGATGAACACGCTGATGACGCTCATGGTGCTCTCCTTGTGAGGAATGGCTGTGAGGACTGGGTGGTGACGGCGCCTGCGCCGGTCTGCCATCCATTCTATGCGCCGACATTTCAGTTTCGTAGCCGGACGCGCCCTCATGCTGCGTTTCCGCTCGATTGTCGACGCCCCTGCGCGGGTCCGGGCGATGTGCAGGTTCGGATGCCCTGCGCAGCGCCGCGGGTCAGCGCAGGTTCACGGTGAAGCTGATGCGCCCGTCATGCCAGGAGGCATCTACCGTGCCGTTCATGCGCGTGACGAGCTCCTGCGCCATCGCCAGGCCGATGCCGAATCCCTGCTTGCCAGAGTTGTGCGATTCGTCGGCACGGTAGAAGCGTTCGAAGAATCGGCTGTAGTCCTGGCCGGCGCCGTCCTTGTAGTCGTTCGAGACAGTGAGCGCCACGCCGCCGCGGATGCCCTGGCGGGGCGCGAGGGTGATGTCGACCATGCCTGCGTCGTCGCAGTACTTGGCGCTGTTGTCAAGCAGTATGTTGAGCACCTCGGTGATGGAGCGCAGCTCGGCCTGCGCGTGCACACCATCCTGAATGTGTGTCTGCAGCGTCTTGCCGGCTTGCTGGATGACGGGCGCGAAGTCCTGCGCCGCCTTGGTCGCCAGCTGGGTCATGTCGACGTCCGCCAGGTGGAATTTCTCGTTTTCCCCGGCCTTGGTCAGGCTCACCAGCGCCGAAATCAGGTCGTTGAGGCGCTTGGACTGGTTGATGATGCTGCGGGTCCACTCGTTTTCGCCGTTCACCGCTTCGAGCACCTCGGCGTCGGCGCTGATGATGGAAACAGGCGTCTTGAGCTCATGCGAGGCGTTGGTGATGAACCGCTTCTGCGTCTGGAGCGTCTTGATGCTGGGCTCCACGGCGCGGCGCGACAGGCTCACCACGACAAGCCAGAAGACGAACACCGAAAGGAACGCGATGATGACCGACATGTCGAGCAGCTGGCGCTGCCAGTTGTGCACCTCCGTGTAGTTGAGGAACACGATGTCAATCGTGCCGTCCTGGACAGAGGCATTGTCGTCGTTGTCGGCGTTGTAGGCGCTCGAGGTGGGGGAGGGCGCGGGGGAAGCGGAGGCGGACGATGCGGAGGCGGGTGATGATGGCGAGGGTGAGGATGATGCCGATGCCGAGGTCGGCGATGACGACGATGGAGCCGACGGAGACGACGGAGACGACGATGATGACGAGGCTGACGCGGACGAGGCTGATGCTGACGAGGCTGATGCTGACGAGGCGGACGCTCCTGCGCTGGCTTCTGCCTTCGCCTGCGTCTGCGCCTCCTTGTCGACCACCCGGGCGGCATAGCTTTCGCCGGCATACGAGAACTTCACCGTGCGCCCTGGCATGAGGTCGGGGTTGTGCAGCACGGTCAGGGAGACCATGTCGGCCTCCTGCACGGCAGTCAGCTCCGACATCGTGTGCGCGTCGGTGCTCAGCACCGTGCCGTTGGGGTCGACGGTCAGCACGTAGTAATCCACCGACGTGATGCGCACGTTGGGCATGAGCTGCGCGCCCAGCGATTGCAGCGCACCCTCGTCCGCCTGCGTGTAGTAGCCGTCGGGCTGCTCACCGGCGATGCGTATCAGGGAACGGTTGAGATTGATGTTGATGATCACGCCCATCGTGCCGTTGATGATGATGAGTATGAAAAGCAGGATCACCGAAATGGCGATCATCGCGATGCGGATGAAACGATGGCGCAGCCTGCCGATTTCGGTGTTGCCCAGCTTCTCCTCGTCTTTGATGCGCCGGCTCACGCGCTCCCTGCGCTTGGCGCGGCGCACGCTCCACGCGCTCATGAGCGCCCGTCCTTGCCTAAGGAGAGCGTGCCGTCGCCGGCCGACGTGCCGTCGTCGTCCGTGCCGCTGGCGCCGCTCGTGCCGTCGGTCTGCACCAGACGGTAGCTGCCGCCGCGCTCGCCGGCGATCGCCACGCCGCCGCTCACAGCGGCGAGCTTGGAACGCAGATACGACACATACACGTACACCAGTTCGCTTGTCGCCTGTGGGTCATCCGCCCACACATGCTCGAATATCATCTGCGTGGACAGCTCCTTGTCGGAGTTGAGCATGAGCAGTTCGAGCAGCTTCGTCTCACGCGCGGAAAGCCGCATCGTGTTCTCCGAACTGATCTGTTGCTCGCTCACGTCGAGCGTGAGACCGGCGAAATTGAGCTGCGTGGGGGTGAAGCTCGTGGCACGCCGCGCCTGCGAACGGATGCGAGCCAGCAGCTCCTTCATGGCGAACGGTTTGGTCAGATAGTCGTCGGCGCCCGCGTCAAGCCCGGTGACGCGGTCATCCACCTCCGCCTTGGCGGTGAGCATGATGACAGGCGTGGTGACGCCCATGCCGCGAATCTGCCGCAACGCCTCGATGCCATCCACGCGCGGCATCATCACGTCGAGCACGATCACGTCATAATTGGCGGCCTTCACCCGATCCACGGCTTCCGCGCCGTCCTGCGCCACGTCCACGTCGTATCCGTTGAGCTTGAGGATCGTGGCCTCGGCGCGTGCCAGCTCCTTCTCGTCCTCTGCAATGAGAATCCTCATGTCATGCCTCCTCGGTCCGGCGCGCCGCCGCGCCGTCATTCGTGCCGTCATCCGTGCCGCCGTTGTCTTCGGCGATCAGGTTGCGGATCGTCTGCATCTGCAGGTCGCATGACGCCAGTTCGTCGGCGCAGCGCTTGAGCTCCGCCGTCACGATCTGCACGTTCGCTGCCCCCAGGTCCTTCTTGTATTTGACCTGGTGCTCCAACGCCGCCCACGAATCCATGGCGATTGTGCGCAGCTGGATTTCGGCGGGGTAGTGGCCGGGCGTCGCCCCCGTAGGGTCGGGGAACGGCGTGGCGATCGAGACAATCATGTGATAGCTGCGGTAGCCGTTCGGCTTGGGATGGCGCACGTAATCCTTCTCTTCGATCACCTCGAACTCCGGGCGCGTGCGGATGTGACGCACCAGCGCATAGATGTCGTCGACGAAACTGCACACGATGCGGCAGCCGATGGCGTCATGGATGTCATGCAGGGCGGAAACCGGCGTGGCAGGAAGCCCCTTGCGCTCGCATTTGTCGCGCATGCTCGATTCCGACTTGATGCGATGGTTGAAATGCTCGTAGGCGCCTTCGCCGGTGCGTTGGCGCGTCGCCCGGTCGAAATCCTCGATGTGTGTGACGAGCATGTCCATGACGCGCGGCAGGTAGGCGGCGTAGCTGCCGTAGACACTGTCCGCGGGCGCGTGGGGTGCGGCAGGTGCGCCCGGTGCATGGGATGCACCTGCAGCATCTATTGCGCCGGATGCACCGGATGTTGGGGAATTGGTCATGCTGCCTCCTTGGACTGGTCGAAGACGTGTGCGGACGTGCGATGGCGCCGTCCGTGCACTACCACCATTATTAGCGCGTGCGCCGCACTGACCGGTCACGGCATCGAGTCGGCATAGGCCAGACGGCAGGTCGGCGTGGGGTCAGGCGCCGGGCAGGCACAGGGTCGGGCATCGGGTCGGGCGTTGAATCAGTTGTGGTAGTGAAGGCGGGCGGGGAAGCGGGGCGAGACCTGTGCGCTGCCGTCACTCATGATGCGAGCGAAGGGAAACCCGTGCGTCAGCCCCAGGAACGCGGCGGTGGACTGGGCGTCGCACCAGCCCGTCGGCCAGTCGTTGCTCCCGCCGGGCACCATGCACCAGCTCGCCGCGACGGTGCGCACGGGCTCGCCCGTGAGGGCATCCAGAAGGTGATGGACCTGCTGCAGGCTGTCGCCGACCGTCCAATGGCGCCGGCTGGGGGAGCTTGCGCACAGCGCGCTGCCGGCGGGCAGCTGCACCACGCCGACGGCCTCGGTGTCGTCCCACGGGCTTTCCATCGCCACGGTGATGTCCACGGTGGTGTACATGTCGCCGCCGGCATCGATCACGAAATCGCATCCGGGCATCCGCTCCCTGACTTGCCGTGACAACAGGTCGACGAGGAACCCTTTGCCTGCCGCGCCGAAGTCAAGGCTCACGCCATCCACCGCCGTCCAAATAAACGAAAACGATTTTAGTACTTTAAATAAATGTTTTGAAGATTCTATATC
>CAYVHC010000078.1:0-5527 GCA_964451025.1 uncultured Bifidobacteriaceae bacterium | reverse complement strand
TCGCCTGACCACCTGGACCAATGCGTCCATGATCTTCCGGTTGTCCCATTCAGGCGGGAACTCAGGCGCTGCTGTGCAGCCGCTGGCTCAACGATAGCCGGCACGGCAGCGGCCGGCACAATGAGGACAGAATCGGGTGACAACTGCCCTGTACGGCTGGCACGGAACGGCTGCGGGAAAAACTCTGTGGCGACCGGCTCGGCGGCAGGATGCCTATCTCAATTCTGCCCCGTCATCGTGAGATAAACCAGCACCGCATTCAACGCGATAATCAGCACGGCAACCAGCAAAAACACCACATGCTTGACCATGCTGTCACGATATTTCCCCATCAACTCCCGGTCACGCGTATAACGCATCAACGGGATAATCGCGAACGGAATACCAATCGACAGCACCACTTGGCCAATCACCAACGCGTACGTCGGATTCGCAGAAAACCATAACACCACCAGCGACGGAACCAACGTCACCACACGGCATGCCCACATCGGCGCATGAATATGCAATAAGCCGCGCATAATCTCCGAACCGGCATACGTACCCACCGACGTGGAAGACAATGACGAAGCAAGCAAGCCAATCGAGAAAATCGTTCCAGCCGCGGGACCAAGCACCATTTCAATCGCATGCTGTGCACCTTCAATGGTGTCCGTTCCATTCATGCCGTACAGCGAATTCGCAGCCAGCACAAGCAACGCAAGATTCACCGTACCCGCCAATGCGAGCGCCCACACCACATCAATCTTCGATCCACGCAGCAACTGCCGGGTGTCCGGCTTCTCCTCGCCTGGAGCATAATGGTCATTCACCAGCGTGGAATGCAAATAAATCGCGTGCGGCATAACCGTCGCGCCCAGAATCGACGATGCCATCAACACAGAATCCGCGCCACGGAACCGCGGAACCAAACCGGCAAGCACATCACCGCCATTCGGTGGATCGACAAACAACCCGGCAATGAACCCGAACGTAATCACCAACAGCATCGCAATAACGATTTTCTCAAACACGCGATGCGTATGCCCACCTTGGAACCACAACAGCACTGTTGACACCGCGCCGATAACGCAGCCGCCCCAGAACAATGGCAGCCCGAACAACAGCCTCAGCGCAATCGCCCCGCCGATGACCTCGGCAAGATCCGTCGCAATTGCAATCACCTCGGCCTGCATGAAGAACATGTACCTGCCGGCATCGCCCATCCGCTCCCCAAGGATCTGCGGCAACGATTTGCCTGTCACAATACCGAGTTTCGCGCTTTGATACTGGATCAGCACGCTCATCAGATTCGCCAGCACCAGCACCCACACCAGCAGATAGCCGTATCGGGCGCCCGATGTGATGTTCGCCGCCACATTGCCGGGGTCGACGTAAGCGACCGCCGCGACGAAAGCGGGACCAAGGATTGATGCGAGTGCATGGCCGTGGTGGGTGCTGTGAGTGGGTTGGGTGGGTTGAGCTGGATGAGGTTGCGCTGGATGCCGTGTGAGCGAGGGCTGCGAAGCGCTTGGAGATTGCGGCGAATTCGGTGTGCGGGAGGATTGTTCGGCAGTCACGGAACCGCCTGACATATCTGACATATTCGACATATTCGACATATCCGACACAGCTAGTTGCGTGTCTCCCCGGCGCTATCCAATCTCGATGTTCCATTTGACGCCGCACGCCCGGCATTCGCTTCGGATCCGCCTCCATGCGTGTGCGCGTACGCCGACTGATGCGAATCCGACACCGCCTTGTGGACGGTTTCATTCGTATTCGTTCCCCGATATTCCGACTCGCTCATGTTCAACCATCTCTCATGTCTCGTCGTCAATGTGCATCGTCCAAACTGATCGCGCTGGCGGTGTTGCCGCCTCACGATACCGTTAGTGTTATAGGTCCGATTTGTAACACTGTGTAACATGGCTCGGCATACGGTGCTGAGCCCTTGTACCGTCAAGCGACACGCCGTGTGCAGTTGGGGTGTCGGCGGTGTCGGGAACATGGCCGTTTCGAGCGCGCTCCATGACGTGATGGGGAGGAAGTCAGCTGTGTCGGGAACGTGGATCCTTATGCCGTGCGTATGCATGGCACGGGGAAGTACCGGGACACAGGACGCGAAGGGGCGAATCCCGTGTAATGGGCTTCTCTGCATGAGAGATACCAGGAACATAGGAAACACGGGACGGAGGCACCGAATCGTGGATATCTGGGATGGCCGGGCGGAACGCACGCATCCGCGACATGCTGCGCCGGCACCGGAATCGACTGGGGCGAATTCCGCACCCCAACCGAATACCACGGCACCCCCGACTGGCCCACCACCGGACACACATTGTGGCCTATAAACCAAACCCCTCGGAATCGCTTCCGAGGGGTTGGCATAGCGGATTGTTATGTCGCGCTATGGCTTGCTAGGCGAAGCTCACTTGGAGAGCTCAGCGAAGTAGAGCAGGGTGCGGATCATGTTGGAGGTGAAGCCGTACTCGTTGTCGTAGAAGGTCACGGTGCGCACGAGCTGGGTGTCGCCGACGGTGTTGACGTCGGTCTGCGTCGGATCGAACACGCCGCCGTGGGTGTCGCCGATGATGTCGGAAGACACGATGCCGTCGCCGTTGTAGCCGAAGTAATCGGTGTCGGAGAAGGCATCCTTGAAGGCGTTGTTGATCTCGTCAACGGTGACCTTCTTGTCGAGGACCGTGGTGAGCTCGGTGACGGAGCCGTCCACGACCTGGATGCGCTGTGCATGGCCCTGGAGCTTGCCGTTCACGGACGGAACAACCTTGCCGATTGCCTTGGCAGCACCGGTGGAGTGCTCGATGGTGTTGACAGCGGCGGAACGGTTGGAACGCGGGTTCTTGCCACGCGGGCCGTCGAGCAGCATCTGGGTGCCGGTGTAGGCGTGGATCGTGGTCATGAAGCCGGCCTTGATGCCGAACTTGTCGTCGAGCAGCTTGACCATGGCAGCCATGGAGTTCGTGGTGCAGGAGCCAGCGGACACGATGTTGTCGGTCGGCTTGAGGATCTGGTGGTTCACGCCGTACACAACGGTCGGGGTGACGTCATCCTTGGCCGGAGCGGAGATGAGGACCTTCTTGGCGCCAGCGTTAAGGTGAGCCTGGGACTTCTCAGCGGAGGTGTAGAAGCCGGTGCACTCGAGCACGAATTCAACGCCATCGTTCTTGACCCACGGGATGTTGTTGGCATCCTTCTCGGCGTAGACCTTGTATTCCTTGCCGTCCACGATGATGGAGTCATCGGTGGAGGTGACTTCCACGTTCGTGCCGTCGAGGTGCTTGAAACGGCCGTGGGTGGAGTCGTACTTGAGAAGGTAAGCAAGCATAGACGGGGTGGTCAGATCGTTGATGGCGGCAACCTCAATGTCGCCGGCCTCGCCGCCCTGCTGCTGGAGCTCGAAGATGCGGCGGAATGCGAGACGACCGATGCGACCGAAGCCGTTGATACCAATCTTAACTGTCATTATGTGTCTTCCTTTGGTACTGGCCGAACCGGCTGACACGTATCAGCAGTCGCGGCCTTTGTTTGCCAACAATCGTCACTTTAATGCGCGGGCTGTACAGCAATGCCGCGTATTGCGGGGTTTGCGAGGCGCTTCTCTGACGGCATAATGCCACGCGCTGACGGCGTGTTTCGACGGGTGCTCGGCGCTCTGCTGCCGCGGCGCGGCGCTTTAGAGCGATGCGCGCAGCCTGTTCGACACCTGGGTGCTGAGCGCCCCCAGCGTGCCGGCTGCCGCAACGCCGTTCGTAACGACGGGCGGGGCGATGGCAGCGGGATAGGTGACGATCACAGTGCCGTGCGCCACGCTGATTGATGCCTCCAGGCCGACCAATTCGTTGCTCAGCTGCGCGATGGCGTTCGATACCGTGAAGTCGGTGACTTCGTATTTGAGTCCGCGGATGCACACGCCGTGCGATTCGTTGTCTGCCGAGAAAACCGAGACCATCGGGAATTGTGGCACCGGTACCGGGGGGAAGCGCACGCTGCCGTCGGTCACTGCCGTCGCCGTGATCTGGCGTCCGTAGAGGAAGGCGCTGCCGCCGGCCCTGCTGATGAACGTGAGCAGCTGCACGTTGCCCAGCGTGTGGTCGAGGCGTCCGCCCAGTCCGCCGACGATATGGAATTCACGCGCACCTGCCACCCATCCGGTCTTGAGGGCGCTGAGCATGTCCGCATCGTCTTTTTGTGAGGGGAGCGTGATGACCGGCGTGCCGGCGAATGCGCCGGATGCGAGCGTGCCTGATATGAAGGGCGCAAGTGCCGCAGCCGTTGTTGTTGCCGCTGCGGTTGCCGCGTCGGCGTTGTCGCGTGTTATGTCGAGGCGGCAACGCACGGAGTCGAAATCACCGATGACAAAATCCGGTGTGAGCCCCAAGGTTGCCGCGTGGTCGAGTCCGCCGTCCGCCGCGATGACGAGCGGGTGGGCCACGGTGCGGTTTGCAGTGTGGTCCGCGGCGCGATCCACAGCGCAATCCGAAGCGTGGCCTGCAGCGTGGCCCGCAGCGCGATTCGCAGGCAGGAGTCCGGCCAGCCGCAGGGAATCTGCCTCCGATCCGTAATAATCACCGGCACCCAGCACCACGCAGGCATTGCGGGGTGCGCGGGGGTGCGCCGCGGGTGATTCCTGCAAGGAACGTGGGGAAGGGGCGTCGAGGTGCCGGGGAGAATGCTCGGCACAAGTTGCGCTCGTGTCAAAATCGGTCATGACTGTCATGGTAGCGGCAGCATGGGGCGCTGGTGCAGGGGTTCCGCTGGGGCTTGCGCGTGAATGAGCAGGTTGATGAGGCAGCATGTGGCGCTGGTGCAGAGGCTTTCCGCCGGCGATGCCGATGCTATGGCGAGGGGCGCTGATATGCTTGGGGAAGATAGATATATCGTTGTACCTATACGGGTGAATCGATGCCGTGTGATGCCGATGGAAGCTTCGCATCCGCATCGGATCCGTAATTTCGGTCAACCGAACATGAAGAATGGGCGTTCCGCACGCACGAGCGCAAGAGGAAGAGGCATGATGACGCAACCCCACCCGCACAGCGACCCCGACCGCATTGACCCCGGCACTGCAGACGGCAGCGCCATCAAGGCGGTGTTCTTCGACATCGATGGCACACTCACGAGTTTCACGACCCACATCGTGCCCCAGTCCACGCTCGACGCCTTGGAGCAGCTTTCGGACCATGGAATCGCAACGTTCATCTGCTCCGGGCGTCCGCCGGCGCAGCTCGACGCCGCGCGCCGTCTCATGCCGCACGAGTGGACCGGCTACGTGACGATGAACGGGCAATGCTGCTACGACGACCACGGGTATCAGGAATCCGAAGCGCTCGATCCCGCCGACATCGCGGCGTTCGTGGAGTTCCTTTCCACCCGTCGACCGGATGTGGCGGCTGGGTTCTGTGAACTTGACTATGTGTATTTCAACCAAATCAACGACTATTTGCGCGCGATGTGGGACGGCCTGGGCAAGACGGCGCCGGACATCATCGTCGACGCCCCTGCGCGCACCCTTACGCACACCACC
>CAYVHC010000077.1:0-5547 GCA_964451025.1 uncultured Bifidobacteriaceae bacterium | reverse complement strand
CGGTCTGCATCTGGTCAAAAAGGATCTGGCAACGTTCCTCCAAATAGCCATTTGTGGAAGTTCAAGATGAATTCTCAAAGGGGCATTCCGTGGCATTCAGTGGTTTGTCCTACACGTTTTAGGCTTTCCATCATCATCCAGTCTTCCTTGGCAAAAACGACGGGATGCCCAGTGACGTGCAGATGCATTCGTTGCTGGGCACGATGCTGAGTTGATGGTTTGTCCGCCTGGGCTGTTACTGGTGCGGTTGCTGGTCGCTTCGTTGCTTTCTTAGGATAGTGTGGAGGCACAATAGCCGGCAGTGGTCTCCAGTGCTTCTTGGTTCTATCGCTGCGAATCTGCGTGGTGGTTAGGTCGAGCGCCCACTCATGCCTCGAGGCGGAACGGCAGAAGCCCCTCGCGGAACGGAAGGCGAACGGCCGGGAGGACATCGAATACCCGGTGACCGTGACCGTCAAGGAGCCATGCGGCTGAACGCTCCTGAACGCGACTGAATGGGTTCGGATGCGCGATGGCACCGCCCATGCCCGCCTAAACTGCCCCGCTCCGCACCGTTCCGGAATCACTTCGGGAGCAGGGCCTTCCTCATCTTCACGTGGGGGATGCTGGCTTCGATGAAATAGTCGGAGACGGCATCGTATCCCAGCTTCCTGTAGAACCCCTCGGCCGTCTTTTGCGCGTCCAAGCGGATTTCCTTGGCGCCGAGCCGTTCCGCCGCGGTCCTCTCCGCGAAGCGCATCAGCTGCGCGCCGGTGCCGCGGCCGTGATGCACGGTCAGGACCCTGCCGAACTGTGTGGCATCCGGCAGCCCGTCCGCCCCGAACATCCTCAGATAGGCTTCGACGCGGCCGTTTTCATCGGTGGTGAATACGTGCATGCACTGGTAATCCAATCCGTCCGCGTCAGGGTAGACGATTTTCTGCTCGCCCACGAACACCGCCGCCCTGGCTCTCATGATCTCATACAGCTCGTGCGTGGTCAGCTCGTCGAATGTCTTCGCAAAGAATCGCATATCGCCTCCGTTCCGGCTGCGTTCCGGTTTCTGTGATGGCCGTGATGGCGCTCGCGGCGCCCGTCGCGTCAGGTGTCTGTTGTGCCACATGCCTGTTGTGCCAAATGTTCGTTGTGGCAAGTCTAGTGCGTGGATGTGATGCCGGAATCCGCCCGGGGCTCGTTTTGTCTGGGTTAGTTTCTCGACGATGGTTTGTGCCATCGTTTGGAAGGGTGCGACGTATGTCGCTGCGTGAATTCAGAGAGGGATTGATGTGAGAGATAAACAACTTCAAGCGCGAGCCGTCGTGGTGATGGTCGTAGTGGTCCTGGCTCTGTTCGGCATCGTGTTTTCATTTACCGGCTGCGGATTTTGCGTCATTCCAAATCCAATCCGACGGTGGCCACTATTACCCAGGCCATTGAAGATCATAAGCTGTGGCTCGTTGTGGAACCGAGCGTTAAAGAAGATGACTCTGTCATCAATTCAACTCTGAACAAAGATGACGAAATCGATTCTGTTCTGGTTCGTCTTGGTGGCGTCAAAGGGCAGTACGAATGGACCGTGTATCGGAATGGCGGCATGAATGAGTCGACTCATCTCATGTTCCAGGGCATCAATGGAAAGACCGATGATGGAATCATTTCCCTTTTTGACCAGTATGGTGGACCCACGAAAACGACTGTGACTACCTCTACCTATGTCACGACCGATTCGACCGGTAGCAATGTGGAATCGGAATTCATCGCTAGTGGGCTGCCGAAGGATAGCGATGGCTATTATTGTGACCCTTCCCATAGCGGGATTGATGACCAAGCTTGCTATCCGAAGGCGGTGATACAGACGATATTGAGGCGCGCAGCGGCATGCCGCTGACGCACACCTCACAGATCTACGACATGTATTTCCAAGGTCTTGCGTCTGAGACAAGCAATCCCGGTGAGGAACAATCTTTCGTCACCCGCGTGGGCGCCGACGATCCGGGAATCGTCATGGACAGTCCCAAGGACGGTGCGGTGACGGTCGTCGGATGATTCGTGACGGCGTCGGCTTCCTCTTTGGTGAGGGTGGCGGAGTCGCCGTCCTTGCCGGAGATGTTCTTCGTGCCGTACGTGCGGAATGGGTCGTCGGGGAAGGTGGTCTTGTCGACGGCGGCGGGCCAGGACGTGTTGCTGCTGGTCGCGGCGCTGTTGCTGGTTGCGTTTGTCATGTGTCTGTTCCCTTCTTCTTAATAATCCTGTCGAATAATCCCGTTGGTGATCCTGAATGTTCCTCTCCGTGCCGCGGGACCGCTTGCCCCGCGGCTTGCGGCTCGCTGCTTCGCGGGCTGTGCGGAACCATTGTTCTGTGCGCCATTATTGCGGATACCTCGCCTCGGTCGCCGTCCGGGCATCGCGTCGCCATGCCGTGCGTGCAGGCATGCGGGCACCCGGTTCTGCGCATATAATAGTTGCATCCGCGCTTTTGGGAAGGAAGAGGCGGAGATGGAAGTTGAGAGGTGGGTGCACTATGCGGTGCTGTCATGGACATCGCGCTCTCCAGCGGGGCTTCACGCTTGTCGAGCTGCTTGTCGTGGTGATCATCATCGGGGTTTTGGCAGGTGTTGCGGTTCCGCTTTACGTCAATCAGGTGAGGGCGGCACGGCTCTCTGCGAATCGTGAGAATGCGAAAACCGCGGAAAAGCTGGGGATTGCGGCCTTTCTCGGCTCGTCGGGCGCGAAGGTGAATCCGACCGGGAGCCGCTACGGGAATAACACAATCACATATACGTATTTTACCGAGGCGGGAACCGGCATCCTGAATATGTGCTTGAACTGGAGCAGCGATGGGAGCGGCGGCGGTGTTTGCAGTAGCGGTAGCCCTGGCAACGACGACCGGTGGATAGCCGACGGACGCCATCAGGTTTCGCATCTCACGGATGTCAACTCCTGGACGGCGAACACTGCCCTCAGCGATGGCATCAAGCTGGGCGACAACATAGCTACAATCTGGACGATTCATTTCGACCCCAGGACGGGCAAGACCGTTGGATATTACTGTGCGTTCCCAAAGACGAACGATCCGACGTATCAAAAGATCGTGACTGCCCTGCGCGATGGGACCGCGGAGGAAAAATACGCGTACAACTGACATCTGTCTCTGTGATTGCTCGTCATGTCGCCATACTCCCTATCCATTTGACGGTGCGGGCACCTAGGTCTTCGCTGAGGGTGCGTTTTTGTGCTCTCTCGGTGCCGGTTTGGGTGACTGTATGGCGATCGGGGCGGGGTAGTTGCGGCCGAGGGTGTGGTTTTGTGCACCCTCGGTGCTGGTTGTGATGACACCGTCTTTGGGATGGCGACCATCTCGTGATAAGGGCAGGGAAGGACTGTGCCGCATGATAGTCACACGGTTCGCTACGCCGTTCGGCGCTTTCGAGGTGTTGCGCAATGGGCGTTGCGTCGGATTCTCTATCGTGGAGAGTGACCGCAACGTCTATTTCGTCGGCGATACGCCGCTGCATGCGGACGGGTGCTATGTGGCGCGTATCAGCACGACGGACATGCGCCCCGGAGACCGTGTGGTTGCACGCTACGTGGAGGAAAGCGACGGCATGCTTCCGGAAGGGAATGGATTCGGCGGACTCGTGCCGGACGGTGGAGACGAAGACACTGTCAACGCAGTCGTGGAGCTTCCGTCGTATGCGGTCGGCATGGGGTGCATCGACACGCCGACTCTCGAAGACCGCTGGTCGTTGCGCAGACGACGGGGCGATGCCTCCATGGGGCTGTTCCTCACGCCGCGCATGTTCCCGTATTCCTGGCGTGGTCTGACCGCACGCGGCGATGGTTTCGAATTCCGCATCGAAGACGAGCCGGGGAAGTACCTGTGTTATCGCGATGTTGACCCCAGCCGTGGCGTCGATAAAGGTACCGGCAGCGGCGCCAAGGTAGCGTGGTATGCCGATCGCACGACCATAGAAGTCGTCCTCGTCTGGGACGCCACCGCGCACGATTACGCGAGAGATATCGTTTCCTTTCTGACCTGCTAGCAGTGAAGTCGGATAGGCCGCGCCGCCTATTACGCGCCGCCCATCACGCAGGTCGGAATACAAGGCGAGAATCGGCGAATTTCCAAACGGTTGCCGCTGGCGTCACTTGCCGCCGTAGCGTTGCGTCAGCAGGGCGCCGGCGTTGCGCAGCTCGTCACGCACCGACTGAGGGGATTCGATTCGCACATCGGAGAACGAATATTGCAAGGCCCACCAGATGATGCTCAGCCTGGGGCTGCGTACCTTCACGCGGTAGTGGAACGCCTTGCCGTCGGAGCTTTCGGCGTTGTCGGCATCGGGATTGAACGGTCCGTCGACGCGCTCGACCTAGGGGTCGTTGAACCATTCGTACACGCTGGTGAGCGCCCCCGGCCCGATGCTCATGACCACGTCGAGCAGCGTGCCCATCGTTATATGGGGGCGTTGCCTTGCGAATGTGATGGCATCGAACCTAGGCGCCTTGGTCAGTTCCTGGGAAGCCCATTTTCGTCCCACGTGCTGGCGGGCACGGCAATCGGCATGGTGGTGATCTGCAGGTCGCGGATGCGGTCCACCGTGAAGCACGACAGGTTGGTGCTCTTCTCGTCCTGTTCGATTCCCTCGGGCGCAGGGTTGTCGTGGTAGTGCCCGAGCAGGTAGTATCTGCCCTTTTTGTACACCATGTTGTAGGGGTCGAGCAGATACCGCCGCGGTTTGTTGTCTTGGCCAGTCTCGCTCTGATGCTCGCCTTGATGCTCGCCCTTGCGGTGTTGCAGCCTTTTGACGAGGTCGCCGTGCTCGTCGTAGTCGCAGTACGAGAAGACGGCAGCCACGTTGCGTTGCATGGCCTGGGTGATTTTCTCGACGGTGGCGAGGAACTCCCTGTTGATGTGCTCGTAGCCGTCGATGGACACGTAAGGGAGCTCTTCGGACGGTGCGCTTCCGCCCGCGAGCTGGTGCAGGCCGGAGATGACGCCTTGCAGCTCCTGGGGGTCGATCCGCGAGAGCATCAGGCCGTCCTCGAGTAGTCGCACCTCGGAGGCGGAGAGCGCAGGAGCCATGTACCAGTGCGTCTCGCTTTCGCTGTCGTTGCCGTCGTCGCTGTCGCTGTCGCCGTCATCTGCGCGACGGACCTCGCGGCCGAGGATGCGCGTGTATTCAAGGTAGCGCAGCTGGCTGACCACGGTTTCTTTTGAGGGCGCCTTGTAGAACGAGTTCTGGCGGTTGTCGTGCTCGAGCAGCACGATGATCTCGTCAGGGGGCAGGGGGTGATCGTCGTTGCTGTGATTCCACAGTGCTGTGAACACGTCGAGCAATGGGTCCGTGGCGCGAGTGTCGCGCGCCTCCAGCGCGGCGTGCCACTTGTCAGTATCTTCCAGACCCGCAGAAGTATTTTTTCGATACCGCCATTGCGTTCCTCCCCATGGTTGTGAGCCCCTCGTGTGCCTTCGACTCATCAGCGGCGATGATATACAACTCAGTTTGCCACAGGGGTTGTAAGCTGTTGGCTTATCCCTTGCTTTTTCTTGGTTATCCTATGTTATTG
>CAYVHC010000076.1:0-5633 GCA_964451025.1 uncultured Bifidobacteriaceae bacterium | reverse complement strand
ATCGTCACAGTGATGCCAGGGCCTTCGATGACGCTCGTGCCATTGGCGATTCCGTCGGAGGACGGCGCCTTCACCGCTTCGGACGTGCCGGAGGACAAATCATCGATCTGCTTGCGCAGCTGCTGGACTTCGGTCTGCAGCTCGGTGGACCTTTTGACCAGGCCGGCGAGCTGATTCGCCTCCTCCTGCCGCACCTTCTCGCGCGTGTTGCCATGCAGCGATTGCACGGCGATGACGCACGCGATGCCGATGACCACGCACAGGAAGAATGCGATGACGCGCATGCTCCAGCGCACGAATGGCTTCTCGGCGCGTCGATACAGCATCGCGTCTTCGAACAGTGGATCGACCGGACGGTTGATCAGGTCGTCGATCAGGTGAAGCGACTCGTCCTGCATGGTGCGTCGCCGTGTGCGGGGTTGCACCTCATGCTGGGAGTCCTCGACATGCTGGTGTGTCAGCAGGTGATAGGCGCGCGAGAATGCGACCCTTGTGTGATGCGGCGCGATGATGGGGCTGAAGGATGCCGGCATGTCGGTCGTGCCGTCGGACTTGCCGCTCTCCCCTGCCGTCGTGGATGCAGCGTCCGTCGAACCGTCATCGGTGGAACCATTGCCGGCACCTTCGCCGGAGTCATCGGTGGAACCCCCGTCAGAATCATCATCGGCGAACGCCATTTCGTCAGGTGTGGCATCATCGGTGGAAAATTCGACGGAACTGGAGATGTCGGATGAAAAGGTTGAACGCGAGTAATCGTGTCCTGCCCGGGAATTGACTTTTTCGCCATCCCACAGCACCACGCGCTGCGGTGCGTGGAGCGCCACGAAATCACCGACCGGTTCTTCTTCTGTCTCGCGCAGCAGTTCCGCCATCTCAGCATGATGCACCGCCGCGGGATGGCGTTCGGTCTGGGAAGTGCCCTCCTCGGAGCGATCCTGCGGCGACTGCGACCGGTCCCCTGCCATTACGCGGATTCCTTTGCGTCCGCCGGCTCGGTAGTCTGCCCATGGCGGCGCGCAGCAAGCTCTTGGCTAATCAATCCAACGCCCTGGTGAATGTAGATGAATCCGGCGATCCAATACAGCGTGCACCCCCAGATGGCGCATGCGTCGCCGCCGTAGTGCAATACGTTGAAGAGCCTGCCGGAGCCCATTTCAGAGACGATGAACACGGGCACGGTGATCATCAGCATGGCGGTGGCCGCCTTGCCCACGAAATGCACAGGCAGCGGCCCGTATCCGAACTGGGCCAGGCACAGAATCTGGATTCCCAACACCACTTCGCGCAGCGCGACAAGGACGAGCACCCACCACGGCACGATTCCCACCCAGGCGAGGGCAAGCATGGAACAGATGATAAGCAGCCTGTCGGCGATGGGGTCAAGCAACTGGCCGAGTTTGGTGACCTGATTGTAGCGACGCGCGATGTAACCGTCCACGCCGTCGGAGGCGCAGGAGGCCGCCAGCACGACGAGGCTGGCGAAAAGGTGATGGTGCATAACCAATGCGGTGATGAAGGGGATGGAGACGATGCGCAGCATGCTGATGACGTTAGGCACCGTGAAGATCTTGTCGGTGGGCGCAGGGCTGAACCGGCGCTTGAGCTGACGGATTGCCATTGTGTCTCCTTCCCATGCGACGCGCGCATTCACACACATCCTACAGCCATCATGGCTGCGAAGTCGAAGCGGGGAGCACAGCAGACGCCGCCCATGTGCCTGTGCAGGCATGGGCGGCGTCAACGGTGGATGTATGAGTGCAGGGCGCGGCTTACATGCGCGAGGCCTGCAGTGCCGTGACGATGATGGCACGGGCGCCGGCGTCATACAGCCGATCCATGATGGAATTGACCTGCCCCTTGGGCACCATCACGCGCACTGCCGCCCATTCGGAATCATGGAGCGGAGAGATGGTCGGGGATTCGAACCCGGGCGTGATTTCGATGGCGGCGGGGATGTCAGATTGCTTGATGTCGTAATCCATGAGCACATAGTGGTGTGCCGTGAGCACGCCCTTGAGGCGACGCTCGAACACCTGCAGCTCGGGGTTGCTCTCGTTGACGCGGGGGGACTTGACCAGCACGGCCTCCGACTTGACGATCGGTTCGCCGAACACCCTCAGACCAGCGTTGCGCAGCGTGGTTCCGGTGGACACCACGTCGGCGATGAGATCGGCGACGCCAAGGTGCACGGAGGATTCGACAGCGCCGTCCAAGTGCACGACCTTGGCGCTGATGCCATGCGCGGTGAGGTAATCGTGCAGCAGCTTGTCGTAGGATGTGGCGACGCGCAGGCCGTTGATGTCTTCGATCCGCTCGACGGAGGAATCCTTCGGCGCTGCGAAGCGGAACGTCGATGCGCCGTAGCCCAGCTGCATGTATTCGGTCGCTTCGGTCTCGGTGTTGAGCAGCATGTCGCGACCGGTCAGGCCCAAGTCGATGTTGCCGGCGCCCACATACACGGCGATGTCGAGCGGACGCAGATAGAACAGTTCGATGCCGTTCTCTTCATCGTTGACGACGAGTTGGCGCGGATTGGTGCGAAGCTTGTAGCCGGATTCCTCGAGGAGGTTCCACGACGGTTCCGACAGCATGCCCTTGTTGGGCACTGCAATTCTCAGCATGTTCTTGCCTTTCGGTTGTCCATTACGAAGTCATCGACGAGAGGCGCGTCACAGGTAACGGTAGACGTCGTCGAGGGTGATGCCATGCTTGATCATCATGACCTGCACGTGATACAGCAGCTGGCTCATCTCTTCGGCGGTGCGGTCGGCGCCTTCGTATTCCGCGGCAATCCAAGTCTCGGATGCTTCCTCGACGATTTTCTTGCCGATGAAGTGCGTGCCCTTGTCGAGTTCGTCAACGGTGAGCGAGCCTTCGGGACGGGTCTGGGCCTTTTCGCTGAGCTCTGCGAACAGTTCCTCGAATGTCTTGCGTGATTGTGCCATTGTGTCGGTTCTCTTGTGTCGGTTCTGGGATTTTCTCTGATGTGATGCATTCTGACGGCCGCCAAAGAAAGCCACCGCCGTCAGAACATTGGCTGTGCGATGCGCAAGCCTGCGCTATGCGCGGAATGCGGCCTGCGCGTTGGCGCGGATCTGGTCGATGGCCGCCGCGCGGTCCTCGGCGCCATACACGGCGGAACCGGCGACGAGCACGTCGGCGCCAGCCTCCGCCACGATGTGCGCGGTGGAGGGGCTCACGCCACCGTCGACCTGGATATGCGTGTCAAGGCCGCGGCGGGTGATTTCGTCACGCAGACGGCGCACCTTGCCCATCTGGTTGCCCAGGAACTTCTGGCCGCCGAATCCCGGTTCCACGGTCATGATGAGAATCATGTCGAATTCCTCGAGGATGTCGAAGATCGGTTCGACGGGCTCAGCCGGGCGGACGGCGAAGCAGGCCTTGACGCCCATGTCATGCAGCTGGCGGGCGAGACGGACCGGGGCATGCGTAGCGCCCATGTGGAAGGTCACGGAGTCGGCGCCGCACTTGGCGAATTCCGGCGCCCAGCGGTCGGGGTCCTCAATCATCAGATGCACGTCGACGGGCAGGTCCGTCACTTCGCAGATGCGCTTGACGATGGGCTCGCCGAGCGTGAGGTTGGGCACGAAATGATGGTCCATCACGTCCACATGGACGAGGTCGGCGTTGGCGATGGCCTTCAAATCCCTTTCAAGGTTGCAGAAGTCGGCGGACAGGATGCTCGGTGCGATCTGAATGCTAGTCATGGCTCTCATTCTATGGTTGTTGGGCGACTTACGCCGCGTTTGTGCACGATGTGGATGGCGCGGGGCGTCGGGTCACGCGTCGGCTGCCGTATCGGCAGGCGCTTCCCCGCTGGATTCGCCCGCGGACGCGTCCGGTTCATCATCGGCGGACGCCGGTGACTCGCTCTCGGTATTCTCATCATTCTCGTCAACTGCAGTATCCGCAGCGCCCTCGGCATCCGCGGCCTGCCCGGCAACCGCGGAGGATTGCGCGGACTCATCCTCGACCGGCGTGGGGTCATCCTGCGGTTCGGCGGACTCCCCTTCGGGTTCCTTGGATGTGGGCGTGGTTTCCTGGTGCGCATCCTTGCGGTTGGTGCGTTCACGCTGACGACGCGCGGCCTCCTGCTCCTCCTCGGTGCGCTGGCGTTCCTCGGCGCGCGTGATGCCGAAAAGCTTATCGGACAGCAGCGGCGTGGGCTGGCCGAACCGTTGCACCAGCATGAAGCCGACGATGCCGAGAATGAATACGACAAGCGACACCCACACATTGATGCGCACTCCCAGGAACTCATGCGCATAGTCGATGCGCAGGTATTCGATCCAGGTGCGTCCCAGCGTGTACCACATCACGTAGCAGCAGAACAGACAGCCGGCGTTGAGCTTGTTGACGAGCTTCTTGCCCAGCCACACGAGCAGCGCGGCGCCGATGAGGTTCCAGATCATCTCATACAGGAACGTCGGCTGGAACAGCGTATCGGAGGGGCACACCTTGCCGTCGTAGCACATCTCGTAGGTGCCGATGGCGCCCTTCGCATTTGGATTGAGCTTCAAACCCCACGGCAGCGTCGTCGGCGCGCCGTACAGCTCCTGGTTGAACCAGTTGCCCAGACGGCCGATGGCCTGCGCGACGAGCAATGCCGGCGCCACGGCGTCCGCGAGCAGCGGCATGGGGTAATGCTTGTGACGGCACCACGCCCAGGCGCCGAGAGCGCCAACGAGAATGCCGCCCCAGATTCCCAGGCCTCCCTGCCAGATGCGGAAGATGTCGGCGAAGTTGCCGTTCGCTCCGAAGAAGCGCTCGGGCGTCGTGATCACGTGATACAAGCGGGCTCCGACGATGCCGCAAGGCACGGCGATGATCGCGATGTCGAGAATCTGGTCGAAATCTCCGCCGACCCTCTTCCACCGCTTGTTGGTGATGGCGACGGCGGCGATGATGCCCAGCAAGATCATGAGGGCATACATGCGAATCGTGACAGGCCCGATGTTGATGCTGGAAAATCCCGGCGATGGGATGTAGGCGAGGTTCATGTTGAGGAATCCTTCTTCCGTGCGAAACAAGAATCGTTCATTCTTCACTATCGAATCTTCACAAAGTGTAGCGGCGCGCGGCGACGCAAGCACCCGCGCTCAGCCATTTCACGCCTGTCGGTCTCAGCCTCCCGGGCCGTAGATACCGCCGGTAACACTTCGTATCACATACGGATGCCCGCCGCACAAGCCCCTAGGAGAGCTCATGCGGCGGGCATCATGAATGCACGGACGGCAACGGCGGTCAGCGGCGCGCGCCGTGAATGCCGTCAGCCAAGCCGGACGCCACGGTGGCGAGCTTGCCGAACGTGGGGTCGTCGAGCACGGAATGCACGAGTGCGGAGCCGACGATCACACCGTCGGCGTATTTGCCGATCGTCGCGCCTTGCTCGGGCGTGGACACGCCAATGCCCACGCACACGTTGGTGGCGCCAGCCTTGCGGGTGCGCTCGACGAGACGCTCCGGTGTCTGGTCCAGCTGTGCGCGTTCGCCGGTCACACCCATGCGGGCGGACGCATACACGAAGCCTCGCGTGTTGTTGGAGACGAGGCGCAGGCGTTCGTCCGTGGTTTCGGGCGAGACGAGGAACACACGGTCGAGGCCATAACGGT
>CAYVHC010000075.1:0-5724 GCA_964451025.1 uncultured Bifidobacteriaceae bacterium | reverse complement strand
CATCTTTCCTATGAGCTGAGCTTTACGGATAAGGACGTGGACACCCTGCTGCGGTGTGGCGCCGACAAGGTGGGCATCAACACGGCGGCCATCAACAACCCTCAGCTCATCAGCGAGGTCGCGGAGCGTTTCGGCTCCCAGGTGCTCGTGCTCTCCATCGATGCGCGACGCGTGCAGGGAGACGTGCATACGCCGTCCGGATTCGAAGTGACGACGATGGGCGGGCATCGTTCGACGGGAATCGACGCTCTCGAATGGGCGCACAAGGCCGAACGCCTCGGGGTGGGCGAGATCCTGCTCAATTCGATGGATGCCGATGGCACGAAGGACGGTTTCGACCTGGAGATGATCAGCAAGGTGCGCCAGGTCGTGTCCGTGCCGCTCATCGCGTCGGGCGGCGCCGGTAAGGTCGAGGATTTTCCGCCGGCGATCGAAGCCGGGGCGGATGCCGTGCTTGCCGCCAGCGTCTTCCATTTCGGCACGCTCACCATCGCCGACGTGAAACGCGAACTGGCGCGGCACGGGTATCCAGTGCGTGGTTTCGAGGAGACTCAGTCGCAATCCGAGGATGCCTGATAGCCTACGAAAGGAATGCAATCGTCGCATCCGACGCGCTGAACGGTGAAGTTTCCCCAATACGCACCACAGAGCGGACATTGCGTGGCGCGAATCGGCGCGGCGTGTAAGCTATCGTAAGCAGAAGGACCCTCGCGGGTCCAAAACGAATCCCGAATACAAGCCGGGGCGTGCGGCTGAGAATCGCAGCGCCCAAAAGGAGCAGTCAGTGTCTGACATGTCGAACAAGCAGGAGCTTGACCCGCGCATAGCGAGCAGGCTCAAGCGGGATTCCAAAGGTCTTGTGGCGGCTGTCGTGCAGCAATACGATTCCGGCAGGGTGCTCATGGTGGGATACATGAACGACGAAGCCCTCCGACGCACGCTCACGACGGGCCGTGTCACGTTCTGGAGCCGCTCCCGTCAGGAATACTGGCGCAAGGGCGACACGTCCGGGCATGCGCAATACGTCAAGTCCGTGAGCATCGACTGCGACGGGGACGCGTTGCTGGTGGAGGTGGACCAAGTGGGGTCCGCATGCCACACCGGGGATTACTCATGCTTCGACGCCGGCGGTGAACTGCCGGCTGTCGTGGGGCATCGCACCGCCGCGCAGGAACTTGTGCCGAACGGTCCGGGCGCACCTCAGCCGGTGAATGCCACCGCCAGCGGCATCGACGCGTTGGACAACACCAAGCAGACGATCAAGGCTAAGGAGGGCTGATGACCGATCTCCATTGTTCCGTGAAGAACCTCGCGTGGGGCGATGTATGGCCCTCGCGGGAGGAATTCCATGAGATTGGCGGCGCCGGCTACCGCATTGTGCCCGTCGTCATGAAGGTGCTGGCTGATTCGCTGACACCCGTGGGATTCTATGAACGCCTTGCCGCAGGACGGCCGGGTACCTTCATCTTGGAGTCCGCCCAGGCGGGCACCTGGGACAGGTATTCGTTCATTGGCGTTCACTCCATGGCGCAATTGGTGTCCGATCACGGCAACGCCCAATGGCTGGGGCCTGTTCCCGTGGGTGTGCCGCACGAAGGCGACGTCATGGACGTGGTGCGCGGCACTCTCGCTGCATTGCATTCGCCCAAGGTGGAGGGTCTGCCGAATCTGACGAGCGGCCTCGTCGGCTCCATCGGGTGGGATTCCATCCGCCATTGGGAACCGACCCTTCCGTCGACCGCCCCCGATGAGACCGGGCAGCCGGAACTCGCCCTCACATTGGCGACGGACATGGCGGTCATCGACCATTACCGCGGCACGGTGTGGCTCATCGCCAACGCCGTGAACTTCGACGACACCCCGGCCCTCATCGACAATGCCTATGACAACGCAATCAAGCGTTTGCATAGCATGGCACAGGCTTTGGTGACGCCCTCCGGCAAGGAACGCCGCGCATCCGTGCTCGACCCCTCCATCGCCCAGCCACAGCTACGTTTCCGCACGCCCAAATCCGACTTCGAGAAGGGCGTGGAGCGCGTCAAGCAGCATATCATCGACGGTGACGCCTTCCAGGTCGTGCTGTCCCAGCGTCTCGACATCGATTCGCCGGGCGCCGCGTTTGACGTATATCGAGTGCTGCGTACCCTCAACCCCAGCCCGTATATGTTCTATCTGTCGCTCGCCGATGCGCAGGGCAGGGGATTCAACGTCGTCGGATCAAGCCCCGAGACCCTTATCCGCGTCGAGGACGGCCAGGCCATGACGTATCCGATCGCGGGAAGCCGTCCGCGTGGCGCCACCGATGAGGAAGACGACCGTCTCGTCTCCGAATTGCTGGCAGACCCCAAGGAGCGTTCCGAGCACATCATGCTCGTCGACCTGAGCCGCAACGATTTGAGCCGCGTGTGCGACCCTGAGACCGTCAATGTGACGCGCCTCATGGAAATCAAGAAGTTCAGCCACATCATGCACATCGCATCCGAAGTCACCGGCCGCGTGCGCAAGGACCTGAGCGTTTTCGACGTGTTCACCTCCGCATTCCCCGCAGGCACGCTTTCCGGTGCCCCCAAGCCCAGTGCGATTTCCATCATTGACGCCTTGGAGCCGGCAGACCGTGGCATTTACGGAGGCACCGCAGGCTATTTCGACTTCTCCGGCAACATGGACATGGCCATCACCATCCGCACCGCCTACATCCGCGACCATCAGGCCAGCGTGCAGGCAGGGGCGGGCATCGTGCTCGACTCCGTGCCCGAGAACGAATGGACGGAAACCCGCAACAAGGCCGCGGCGTCCGTGCGGTCCATTCAGATCGCCTCTCAGCTTCGCAACATCGACGACGCGGATGATTTCATCTGGCCCCGCGGGGCACAGGACTGAACACCGTCCTGCCCGGGATATGGCAGGCACACCAGATGAAAACCCCGCGTCCCTTGCACGTGCGTGAGTGATCTCACGCACGCACACATGAAATTTCCCATAACCGTACCCGTGCCGCAAGGCAGATATTGCAATAAGTTTCTCTATGGGCTAATACCGCGTATTACCCATAGGGTTTGCAGTAACCCAACAGCGGCACGTGAAGAAGGATTCGTATGTCTACCGTATTGGATTCCCTGGTGGCGGGTGCCCTCGCCGACCAGAAGACAAGGGAACAGGCCCTTTCTTTCGACGAACTGAAGGACCGCGTCGCCCGCGACACATACCAGCCCCTGGACGCCAAGGCGTACCTGCGCCGGGACGACCAGGTGCCCGTCATCGCTGAAATCAAACGCGCATCGCCCTCCAAAGGTCACCTCACCGACATCCCCGATCCGGGCGCCTTGGCCGCCGAATACGAGGCGGGCGGGGCAAGCGCCATCTCCGTGCTCACGGAAGGACGCGTGTTCCTCGGCTCGTTCGATGACCTTGATGCGGTGCGCGCCAGTGTGAGCATCCCGGTGCTCAACAAGGATTTCATCACCACCGATTACCAGGTGTATGAGGCGCGCCTGCACCACGCCGACCTGCTGCTGCTCATCGTCGCGGCACTCGATGACGATCAGCTCACGCATCTGCTCGAACTGACGCACCAACTGGGGCTCAACGCCCTCGTGGAAACCCACACACGCGACGAAATCGAGCGTGCCATCGCAGCGGGCGCCCGCATCATCGGCATCAATGCGCGTAATCTCAAGGACCTGTCGGTGGACACCGACAAATACCGCTCCTTGGCGGCAAACCTGCCCGAGGATGCCATCTGCGTGGCGGAATCCGGCATCTTCGGAGCCATCGAAATGCAAGACTATGCCCGTGCGGGCGCGGATGCCGTGCTCGTGGGCGAAGGCGTCGCAACGGCGCACAACCACACCCAAGCGGTGGAACGACTAGTGAAGGTAGGTAAGACAGTGAAGGCATCGGAAGCAACGCCTCTTTCCCAGCATGAGGGACCGTACTACGGCCAGTATGGCGGTCGTTACGTTCCCGAGGCCCTCATCGGGGCTCTTGACGAACTGACCCGCGTCTATGAAGACGCCAAGAACGATCCGGAGTTCCTCAAGGAGCTGCGCCGCCTCAACAAGGAATACGTGGGACGCCCGTCTCCGCTCACCGCGGCGCCTCGCTTCTCCGAGCGCGTCAGCAAGATAGTGGGCGCTCCTGTGCGCGTGCTCCTCAAGCGTGAGGACCTCAACCATACCGGTGCCCACAAGATCAACAATGCGCTCGGTCAGGCACTGCTGGTCAAGCGCATGGGCAAGCACCGCGTCATCGCGGAGACAGGCGCCGGCCAGCATGGCGTCGCCACCGCAACCGTGTGCGCGCTGCTGGGACTCAAGTGCCGCATCTACATGGGACAGGTGGATGCACGCCGCCAGGCGCTCAACGTGGCCCGCATGCGGTTGCTGGGCGCTGAGGTCGTCGAGGTGACCACCGGCGACCGCATCCTCAAGGACGCCATCAACGAGGCGCTGCGCGACTGGGTGACGAATGTCGATGACACGCATTACCTGCTGGGCACCGTCGCCGGCCCCCACCCGTTCCCGCAGATCGTGCGCGACTTCCAGAAAGTCATCGGCGAAGAGCTGCGCGACCAGATTAAGGACTATGGCATCGAATACCCCGACGCCATCTGCGCGTGCGTGGGCGGCGGTTCTAACGCCATCGGCGTCATGAACGCGTTCCTCGATGACCCGCGCGTGAACCTCTATGGCTTCGAAGCCGGCGGCGACGGCCCTGAATCCGGCAAGCACGCCATCCGCCTGACCGACGGAACCGGCGAACTCGGCGTGTTCCAGGGAGCCAAGTCCTACCTGCTGGAAGACGCGGAAGGGCAGACCCTCAGCACATACTCCATCTCCGCAGGTCTCGACTACGCGTCCGTCGGCCCGGAGCACGCATGGCTCAAGGACATCGGTCGCGTCAACTACAGCTACGCGACCGACCAGGAGGCCATGAACGCGTTCAAGGACCTGTGCGAAACCGAAGGCATTATTCCCGCCATCGAATCCAGCCACGCGCTGGCAGGCTGCTACAAGGCGGCCGCCGACCTCATCAAGCGCGGTTACGAGAACCCCGTCATCGTCGTCAACATCTCCGGACGTGGCGACAAGGACGTGGCGACCGCCGGCAAATGGTTCGGATACCTCACCGACGAACAGAGCAAGGCGCTGGAAGCCAACGGCGCACACGGCACCACGACGAGCGACAAGGACTGATTGACATGACCAACACAACAACGACACCCATCGATACCGCCACGCTGGGCACCACGCCCGTGCAGCCCAAGGGATTCGCCTCCCAGCCCAGCAAGACGGAAGCACGTCTCGCCGAGCTGAAGAAGGCCAACACGCCCGCATTCGTCGGCTATCTGCCCTACGGATTCCCCAATCCCGCCGCATCGCTCGACGCGTTCCGCACCCTCGTCGACTCCGGCGTGGACATTGTCGAAATCGGCTTGCCATACTCTGACCCCGTCATGGACGGCCCCGTCATCCAGGAGGCATGCCTCGCCGCCCTGCGCGCAGGGGAGAAGATTGCCGGAGTGTTCGATGCGGTGGAGACGGTCGCCAACGCCGGAGCGGTCCCGCTGGTCATGGGCTACTGGAACCTCATCTTCCACTACGGCGTGTTGCGCTTCGCCCGTGATTTCGCCAACGCAGGCGGAGCTGGCCTCGTCACCGCCGACCTGATCCCCGATGAGGCAGGCGAGTGGATCGAAGCATCCGACCGTTATGGCCTCGACCG
>CAYVHC010000074.1:0-5777 GCA_964451025.1 uncultured Bifidobacteriaceae bacterium | reverse complement strand
ACGAGCGGCAATTCCCACAGTATCGCCGATCCCCTGGCATGGCGCGAACCGGCCCACTGGTTGCCACGGCGGAACAACGCGCCGACCGCGCCCCACAACGGCGCCGACAACAGGGCGAAGACGACGAACGACACGCTCAGGTGCAATGACGGCAGAGCGTAGAAAGCATCACGACCTTTGATGAAGCCCGCCACGTAGGCGCTCACGCAGGACGTGCCCAGAGAGACTGCAACCGTGCGCCAACTGGAATCCACCAAGAGCATCTCGATGGCGAAGAACGCTCCGGCGAGCGGTGAATCATACACGCCGGCGAATCCGGCTCCGGCAGCGGCTGCGACCACAAGCCTGGCATCCTTGGAATCCATGCGGCTCAGATGGGCGAAACGCTGCCCCATCATGGCGCCGAGCTCACGCGGCGCGGTCTCGCGACCGATGCTCATGCCGGCGCCCACGATGAAAATCTGCAACAGCACGTGAATGATGGTCGGAATGACGGGCATCCGTTTTCCCGCCACCGCCTTCGCGACGGATGGAACCGGCGTGCACCGTCCGCGCAACAGCCACCAAGCGAGTGCGGAGATGACGCCTGCCACCGCAAGGCTTGCCATGATGCGCCATCCAGGCACGCCGGATGGCCCGGGATGCTGCGGATTCTCGACATAGCCAAGGAATGCGCTCTGCACCGCTTCCAGCGCAAGATACAGCAGACCAGCTCCCACACCGATGAGAGCACCCACGAGCAGCACGAATGCGCCGAGCCGACACGCCTCACGCAGTGGCCGTCCGTCGGATGGATTTCCACCACGCGCATTCTCGCCACGCGTGCCATCGGACTGCATGTCCTCAGCCTGTTCCATCCCGGCCTCCTTCGCACGGCTGCATGGAATGAGGCTCCAGCACAGCGTCACGGGACTCTTCCATTGCGCCATGTCCATTGTGCCATGCACGGCAAACGACAACCGGGCGGACCCGCCGCCCCATGTCGATGTATGGGGACAGCAAATCCGCCCGGTTCATGATTCAACGCTTCAACGATTCAACACTTCATCGCAATCCCACGTTCGCCGACGGGCGACCTCCATGGGATCCGATGGAACGTGTATCAGTCCATGCAGCTCAGTCTTCCTTGGCTTCCTCAGCCTTGTCAGACGCTTCGGCAGCGACGGCGGCAGCGGCTTCAGCAGCCTGCACGCTTGCCTCCTCCTCAGCCTTGGCTTCGTTCTCAACCTGCTCTTCTTCCTCACCGAGGAACTTGCTCAGGTCGACGTCCTGGCCATCATGCTGGAACGTGACGGCGCGCATTGCGGCGAGCAGACCCTTGGAGCGGGCGACTTCCTGGGCTGCGCCCGGAAGCTGGCCGTTGCGCACAACGGAGCTGATGAACTGGTTGGGATCCATGCCGTACTGCTGTGCGACGGATGCGAGGAAGTTGATGACGTCGCTCTGGGAGACCTTGACATCGAGCTTCTCGGTGATGGCATCGAGCAGGATCTGGTCGCGCAGCTGCTTCTCGGCCTGTTCCTCGGCCTCCTGCTTCTGCTCCTTGGTGGCCTTCTTCGGGTCGGCGACGACGGCACCGAGGTTCTGCTCGGTCAGCTTCTCCTTGAGGCCCTTAGGCACGGCGATCTCGATATCGCCTTCGAGCTTGGCGAGGAACGCATCGCGTGCCTCGGTGGCCTGACGAGCCTCAGCAACCTCAGCGCTGTCCTTGCGCAGCTGCTCCTTGAACTCGTCGAGGGTGTCGTATTCCGACGCCTCGGTGGCGAATTCATCGTTGAGCTCCGGAAGCTGCTCTTCCTTGACACTGTTGACCTTGACGGTGATCTGGGCCTTCTCGCCCTCGTGCTCGCCGGCCTCAAGCGTGCCTTCGAACGTCGTCTCTTCGCCGGCGGAGAGACCTTCGAGAGCCTCATCCATGCCGTCGAGCATCGTGCCGGAACCGAGCTGGTAGCTCACACCTTCCTGGGAGTCGACGACCTCATCGTCAATGCGTGCGGTCAGGTCGATGTTCGTGAAATCGTCCTTGGCGGCCGGACGGTCCACGCTGGCGAGCGTGGCATAGGACTTGCGCAGGCTCTCGAGACGCTGGTTCACGTCATCGTCGGTGACTTCGGCGGCGGGAATCTCAATCGTCAGGTCGGACAGCTCAGGAAGGTCGAACTTCGGGCGCACCTCGACTTCAGCGGTGAACTTCAGCTTCGTGTCGGAATCCTCGGTGTCCGGGATGTCCTTGACATCGAGCTTCGGCTGGTCCATGGGGCGCAGATCCTTCTCCTGCACAGCCTTGTCGTAGAACTCGGGAACGGCATCCTGCACGGCTTCGCCGGCGATGGCACCGAAACCGAAACGCTGCTCGACGAGTTTGCCGGGCACATGACCCTTGCGGAATCCGGGGATGTTGACCTGCTTGGCGATGTCGGTGCGAGCTTTGTCAAGATACGGCTTCAGCTCGTCGTTCTCCACGGTGATGGTGAGCCTGACCTTGGTCGGCTCGAGGTTCCTCACGCTGATTTTCACTCTGCGCTCCAATTCGATAGTGATGGTCTACGCCCCTAAAGGCAACCGTTTTATAGTAACGCTACTTGAGGACGGCTTGCCGCACTTTCGCCGCAAGCGCACCCCCGAGCAACTCAGCCTGCCACTGCCTGGCACCTTGGCGCTCCAAGAAGTCCTCCACGAGCTCGGGAGTGTCCAGTGCCACGCCTTCGCCCGCCTGCCAGCACAGGTTGCGCACGATCTGCGGCCGCAGCAGCACATCTGCGGTCGTGCCGGTGTCCTGCGCGATCTGGTTGAGCCGGGCGCGCGATTTCTCCAGCAACTCGTAACGGTCCGGATGATGGATGCGCCAGTATTTGAGCGAGCGGGGCGCCTTGCCCACGTCGTCGCTCTCCTGTCCCTCCCGGCTCGCCGGCGGCAGCTGAGATGCAGGCAGGTCAAGCGCACGCAGTATCGCCTGCTTCCATACGGAGGGTTTCACCTTGCGCTGCAAGGGCGCGTACCGTTCGAACATCTTGTCGCGCTCACCGCCCATGTGCATGCGCACACGCTCGTTGAGCACGCGGATGGATGAGAACTGGCGGTTGTTGCGCGGCTTGGCGATGGCGGCCTTGATGATGGCCGAGTCCGACAGAAGCAAGGATGGGGCGATGTCGAGTTCGCGCGCCTGGCGGTCGCGCTCCTCCCACAGTTCCCGCACGATGGCCAGTCCGCGGCGGTCATGCGACAGCTTGGAGATATAACTGGTGTGCCGCCACGGGTCGGGCTGCTCCTCCTTGGGGGTAGTGCCTTTGGCCAGCAGATACGCGAATTCCTGCCTCGCCCATTCCTCTTTGCCCTGTGCCTTGATTTGCGCGAGCATGCGCTGGCGCAGCTCTATCAACACCTCGACGTCCAGCGCCGCGTAATCGCGCAAGTCACGTGTCAGGGGGCGATATGACCAATCCGCCGCGGAATGTTCCTTGGCGAGCGTGAGCCCCAGGTATTTTTCGGTGCACGCGGCAAGGCCGAATCGCTGGCACCCCAGCAACCGCGCCGCAAGCTCCGTGTCAAACAGTGCGCGGGGCGTCATGCCGATGTCCACGAAACCCGGCAGGTCCTGCAACGAATCGTGGATGATCCATGTCGCGTCTCCCACGGCGTCGTTGAACGGTTCCCAGCTCACCCCTTGCTGCGCGAGGGTGACCGGATCCACCAGTGCAATCCCGGCTCCCGTGCGCTTGAATTGCACCAGCCAATCCTGCTGCCCGTAGCGATATCCGGATGCCCTCTCAGCGTCGGCTGCAATCGGTCCGTCCGCGTGCGCGAAACGTTCCACCATGTCGTAGAACTGGGATGGCGTGTCTATCACGTCGGGCACGCCGCCGCGGGGTTCCTTGAGCAGCACGGGTTCTGTGTGGGTCATGGCTTGGCAGGTGCCTTCTTTCGCTGATGTGACTGGGCGTTCCGCTGAATGTCACTGGGGTCGTTCCGCGTGGCGCATGCCCGTGCGATAGGCGCGGGGCTGGCACATGCGCGGCGGGCGCCGCGCGTCGTTCGGTGAGCAGTATACCCACGCGTGTGAACGTCGCGCCCGGCATCCATCACGGCCCGTGTCAGAAGACTTCGAAACCGTGGTCGCGGAACTGTCCGCGCACCCGGTCAAGAAGCGCCGCGCCGGGGCCTTTCGCATCCTCCAGCGGGTAGTCGTATCGCAAGGCATGCCACTTGGGCCTTCCCAGCTGGTGGAAAGGCAGCACGTCGATGTGGTCGATGGCGTCGTGGAACCCATCGCAGATCGTGGCGACGTTCTCCACGTTCTGCTCGCTGTCGGTCAGTCCGGGCACGAGCACGAAACGCACCCAGATGCGCACGCCAAGTCGTGCGAGACGGTGGCCGAAATCAATCGTGGGCTGCAGCGCTCCCCCGGTGACCGTGTGATACGTGGCTTCGTCGCCGCTTTTAACGTCGAGCAGGCACAGGTCGATGTCGCGAATCTGCTCGTCGCTCCATGTGGCGCCCAGGAACCCGGAGGTGTCGAGGCATGTGTGGACGCCCATCTTCTTGGATTCATGGAACACGCGGGAGACGAACGCCGGCTGCATCATCGATTCGCCACCGGAGAACGTGATGCCGCCGCCGGTGTATTGGAACACGTCGGAGTAGCGTTCGATCTTCTTCATCATCGCGTCGAAATACACGGGCTTGCCATCGCGCATCTTCCACGTGTCGGGGTTCTGACAGTATTGGCAGCGCAACGGGCAGCCGCTCATGAACACCGTCATGCGCGTGCCCGGGCCGTCGACGGAAGTGTTGAGATCCCAGGAGTGCACGAACCCCAGGTCGCCGGTGCGAAGCGCTTCGATGCGGTCGCGCCTATCGAGACCCACCGGTGATTCGAAGCCGGAGAGTCCTCCCATGAGCGTCTGGCGCTGGTATTCCTTGTTGGCGCGCAGCATATGCGGCGTCGTGGTGCGAAACTGTGACATCGGTGCTCCTTCTGTGTTCCGCGGCCGGCTGACGACCCGAATGGCTGCCGTGGCAGCGTGTTGGCTGGCGGATGGATGCCTTGGTAGGTGGCAGATGGCTGAAAACGGCCGCGGGGCCGGCGGCACACAGTCCGACCGGCCCCGCGGATGTGACAAGCGGCGGCGCTTAGTCCGTGACAGCTCCCTTATGGAACGTGCGGGAGATCACGTCGAGCTGCTGCTCCTTGGTCAGGCGCACGAAGTTGACCGCGTAGCCGGAGACACGCACGGTCAGGTGCGGGTACTTCTCCGGATGGTTCATCGCGTCCTCGAGCTGCTCCTTGCGAAGCACGTTGATGTTCGCGTGATACAGTCCGTGGCCGTTGCCGGAGTCAAGGATGCCCACGAGGTTCGTGATGCGGTCGTCCTCGTCGCGGCCCAGGCCTTCGGGGGTGATCGTGTTCGTCAGCGAGATGCCGTCGAGCGCGTCGTTGTAGTCGATCTTGCCGACCGAGAACATCGAGGGAAGCATGCCGTGCGTGTCGCGGCCGTTCTCCGGGTTGGCGCCCGGCGAATACGGCGTGCCCTTGTGGTGTCCGGACGGGAAGGAACCGGTGTTCTTGCCGTATTCGACGTTCGAGGTGATGGTGAGGATGGACTGCGTGGGCACAGCGCCGCGGTACACGGGCAGGCGACGCACCTGACCCATGACGGTGGACACGACCCACTTGGCGAGGTCGTCGGCGCGATCATCATCGTTGCCGTAGACCGGGTAGTCGCCCACGGTCTTGTAGCCGACGATCAGGTCGTCCGGGCCGTTCTCGCAATACTCAT
>CAYVHC010000073.1:0-5796 GCA_964451025.1 uncultured Bifidobacteriaceae bacterium | reverse complement strand
ACTGTGACGATTGCCGATCCCGCGCTGCCCGATGATTCAACGAACGGTTCGACGGGGTCGCGCGTCTCCACCACGTCCGGACGCAAAGTGACGGACACCGACATCCAGCTGTTCGTCGACCGCCTGTGGGCGATGGGCGCCGAAGGCATCAGCGTCAATGATGAACGCCTAGGGCCCGAGACTTCCATCCGTTCGGCGGGCGGCACAATACTCATTGGTGTGACCGCCATTCAATCGCCATACACGATAGAAGCCATTGGCAATGCCGACAGCCTTGTGCAGGGCGTGGACGAGGAGCATAATCCCAAACTCTATGAATCGATCCAGTCCCTGGGCATTTCGCTCTCCGTGTCGCGCAGCGACAAGCTGACACTGAACGCGAACGCCATCACGACACTGGAATACGCCACAGAGCCTGATGACGATGACTGATATCGTTAAGATAGGTGTGCGTTACGGCAAGGCCGCGTGCTTACTGCACGGCTGCGCATGTGGCATGGCTGCGAGTGGGTGGATCGCCGTGCCGTTGGAAAGGAGCATGTGAGATATGACCGCTGTCATCGGATTGATTCTCGGTGTGGTCGTGGGCATCTTCATCAAGCCTGACATCCCCATCTGGCTGCAACCGTACCTGCCCATCATGGTTGTCGCCGCGCTTGATGCCTTGCTGGGCGCCGCGCGCTCGTACTTCGAACGCACGTTCAACGACCGCGTGTTCGTCATCTCATTCTTTTCGAACGTCATCACGGCAGCCTTGCTCGTGCTCCTGGGCGATCAGCTCGGCGTGGGATCCCAGCTGACGACCGCTGTCATCGTCGTGCTCGGCATCCGCATTTTCTCCAACGTCTCCGCAATACGCCGCTTCATCTTCCGAGGCTAGGCCGCCATGAGCACAGACAAACGACATGCCTCGGAGCATACGGAGCATAAACGCCATTCGACCGCCGGCGAAATCCTGAACGCCGACATCAGCAAATTGTTCAAACGTCAGCAGCAGAAGGATTCCGTCAACGATTCCCTCGACACCAGCACGTTTCCCGTCGTGCACAAGAAGACCGGTAGCGACAGGCCTGAGCGCAGCCTTGGATCTCGCATTGCCACGAGCTGCCTTGTGGTGCTCCTGTGCATGCTGCTGGGCTTTGGTTACGTCACGCAGCTGAGGTCCGCAAGCGACAACTATGAGTCGCTCAGCGAAGACGAACTGGTGCGTCTTCTCGACGAAACGAACACGCAGGTCGACAGGCTCGAGGAGCAGCGGGCGCTGCTGAGCAGCCAGGTCACGTCCATCACCAATTCCACCGACAAGCAGCGAGAGCTCAATGAAGTGGCCAAGAAGAACGCCACCACGAGCGGCATCCTCGCCGGCAGGCTCGCCTGCCAAGGCCAGGGCGTGACCATCACCGTCTCGGAGACCAGCACCCCCATCGAGGCTGCGCGACTGTTTACGCTCGTGGAGGAACTGCGCAATGCCGGCGCCGAGGCAATCGCATTCAACGGCGTGCGCATCGTGGCGTCCTCATACATCGTCGATACGGACAGCGGCATGCAGGTGGACGGCGTATTGGTCAGTTCCCCTTACGAGTTCAAGGCAATCGGGGATTCCAACGCGCTGTCGAACGCCATCCAGATTTCCGGTGGAATAGGTTCTCAGCTCAGGGTGCGGTATAATGCGAACGTCATCGTGCGAACACAGAGCAATGTCGTCATTGATGAGCTTGCGAGCACGAGAAACTACCAATACGCGAAGATTGTAGAATGACAGGTATGACTGAACCGATTCCCACCGCAGGAGAAACAACAAGCATCGGCATCCCCACCATTTCCGCGGTTCCCGTGACCGTGACGGGGGACAGGCCGTTGAGTCAGCAGGACCTTGACACGATTGCGCGCTTGAATCCAGGTACCGCGCTGCTCATTTCCACAAGGGGAGCGGTGTCCGGTTCGCGCTACCTGCTCGACGAAGACAAGGTGACCGTGGGCAGGGACCCGTCCAATGACATCATGCTTGACGATGGCACGGTGTCGCGCGAACATGCCGTGTTTATCCGCGAGAACGGGCACTATCGCGTCGAAGACGTCGGCAGCCTCAACGGCACGTACGTGAACCGTCGGCGCGTGGACAGCGTGGAGCTGCACAGCGGCGATGAATTGATGATTGGCAAATTCCGCCTCGTGTTCTTCGGTCGGTGAATCCGGCCATGGGCGGAGACAGGGCGGTTGGCGCCTCCGATGCCTCCACTGCAGGCGGTGCGTCTGCACATGGTGTGGCGCATCATGGCGTTCAGGGCCATGACGCCCAGAAACAAGGTGTTCAGGAAGTGCAAGGCTTCCTGTTCACGCTGCCCGAGGATTCGCCCGCGGACAATCCGCCAGGGGCCTCTACCGGCGTTGGCATTGGCGCAGAGGGAATCGACGTGGATTCCCCAGGCGTTGTACGAGGCTACCGGGGGGCCGTCGCTTCAAAAGTTGCCGGTATCACCTACCGGCAACTTGATTATTGGGCACGCAAGCACATCGTCGAACCATCGGTTAAAGCCTCCCATGGCTCCGGATCGCGGCGATTGTATTCATTCAAGGACATCCTGGTGCTTGCCGTGTCCAAGCGGCTGCTGGACGTGGGCGTGAACCTGCAGAACGTGACGACCGCCATCGGATATCTACAAGGGCGCAATGCGGCGCAGCTCGAAGACATCACCATCATGTGCGATGGACAGCACGTGTATGAGTGCACCAGCGACGCTCAGGTGGGCGAATTGATGAAAACCGGGAACGCGGTGTTCGGCGTCTCCGTAGGATCCATCTGGCATAAAATCCATGACGCCATCCAGGACGAAGCATGCGAGGACGTGCAGCTGTCGCCAGATTCCGGGGAGTTCTGATACGACGCAGTGTTGATACGCTGCGGGAGATAGAGACAGAGATACTGCGACAGATACAACAGATGCAGAAGATACAGATACCACAGATACAGGGGCACATGAGCGCACGGGGATAGCTAATCTGACATAACATACATTATCGGCGTTTAGGGAAGGCTTGTAGAAACAGCTGGAATGCCCCAAATCCTGATTCCTCTGTGTCCCTAATCCTTTGTGCCCTCTGTGCAATCCGCCATCGTCGTCAGGTCCGGTGCCGTTCAGACGTCACTGCATGACAAATCCGTGGCGCACGGTCAGTCATCCAGGTGCACTGCACACGACCCGGTGCGTGCGATCCGACGATCGCCGGCGACAACTTGTGCAAATGCATACACGCATCTCAATCATCGTGTGCATATGCAGTGCATACCCATTGCATATGCAAAATGCCGTCGGTGGCTGCTTCAGATGGCAGCCACCGACGGCATGAACGATTGTGAAGATGTGAGTTATCGCGCAGCTCAGAACGTCGCGAAGAAACGATCCACGGCGTCCGGAAGTTCATCCGTCGTGTCGATGATCATGTCCGCGCCATGTTCCTCGAGCTCACCAGGGGCTGCGAATCCCCACCGGCATCCGATGGATTTGACACCGGTGTAATGGCCGCCGTCGACATCCGTCCACCGGTCGCCCACCATGACCGCCCGGTCGCCGCGTTCCTCATCGAAATGGATGCGGTCGAAACCGTAACGGATGACCTGTGCTTTGTGGATGCGCGTGTTGTCAAGGCTGGCGCCGAACAAGTCGTCAATCAGTTCCGCCAGGTGGAACCGCTCGCAGATCAAGCGAGCCTGAGGCTCGGGCTTGCACGTTGCCAGCGCAAGGAAGTATCCGCGGTCACGCAGCTGCTTCAACGCTTCGGGAATCCCGTCATAGACCTCGTTGAGGAACATTCCGGGGATTTTCTCCCCGCCCGGGTTCAGCGGATCATCAAACGTGGGCGTGGTGTACGCTTCGCGGTACAGCCGCACCGCCTCGTCAGAAACATCCGCCAGACCATGCTTCGTGAACGATTCACTCAACGGCGGTCCCACGAAGGTGCTCAGCTCCTCGTCGGTAGGCACTGGCCTGCCCAGCTTCTTGTACGTGCGGATGGCGGATGACAGAATGCCGGAATCGGATTTTGTCAACGTGCCGTCAAGGTCGAGAAGGACTACCGTCGTGGGATGTTCCAATTGATTCTCCTCACTCGTAATCGGGACTGGTAATCTGGCTCACTCGTAATCGGGGAACCAGCCATCATGATGCATTTTGAGACGCTTGTCGAGAAGCTCCTTGAGCTCGTCCTCGGTGCGGCGTTCCATGAGCATATCCCAGTGGCTGCGCACCTGCTTTGTCAGGTCGTTCGCCTCCTGGTCCTGCGTGCCCTCGAGATGGGCTGTTTTGCCGCAGCGGCATTCCCACTCATGCGGCACGTCCGCTTCCTCTGCGAAGGGAATGATCGTGCGATGGCCATCCGGGCATACATACGCGTAATCGGTGCGAGGAGCCAAATCGACGTTATCATCGGATTCCAATGACTTTGCCCCGATGCTCATGCCCCTGAGGCTGCGCTCTGCCATTGCATTCTCCTTACGTGGTTTCCGTTATCTAAACTATCGAACGGCTTAGACCGCCGTCACGCCAATTCTCCATTATCTCACACCGCGCCGGTTCGCCCTGATGAGGCGCCTGGCTTGCGCCGAAGGCTGAACGCTGGCGGTCAGCGCCAAGGGTCAGTCGATGCCCGAGTAGGCCACGACTCCCCTGTTGACCGTGAGCATCGCGTCATGAGCCCTGTCGGCCACCTCGCGGTTCTCAAGCCACGGTGCTGCTGCGGCGATCTGGCCCAAGGCATCCGCTACGCGTTTGCAACTGCGCACGAAGTCACCGCCCGTCATATCCGTGCCGTCGAGCACGGTCGCCAGGCTTTTGCCGCTCGACCAGTCGAACATGATGTCGCAGGCGCCGAAATCCAGCGGCTTGAGGTCATCAAGTCCCCAGTCTTCGCACAATGACGTGATGGCGTCATGCACCTGCCCGATGCGCACCACGGTGGAGTGAATGCGGCCTTTGAGACCGCCAGGATAGTGGCGCGGCTCCCCCACGCTGTCACGACGCGACTCGAACACGAATCCCGACACGACGGCGACAAGTTCCTCGCTGGACAGCCCATTGAGCAATCCCTGCGAGAGGCATTCCGCCAGCACAATGTCGAGCTCACCATACAGATGGCGCAGGAGCTGGCCTTTTTGCGTCACGTGGTAATTCTTCGCATCCTCTCCATCCACATACCCTAGGATGCGCAGGATCTCGCAGATGCGTTCGAAACGCCGCGCCACCGAGCCGGTGCGTGACTCGTAGCGGTCACGCAGCCTGTCGAGCTGCCGGACCTGCTTCGCCCATCGGTTGCCCCAGCGCAGATGCTCGGCAAGGTCAGGGCACGAACGGCACGGATGCGCGCGCTCACGACGTCTCAGGTCGGCAATGCGCTTGTCGATCTGTGCGATCGCCTGTTTGCGCTCCTCCGGTGAGGAATACGGCATTCCGGCGGCGCGTCGGCGGTCCTTGCGTTCCGCATCCGTCAGCGCCATGCGCAGGCGCATGAATTCGCGGAAGTCGCCGCGGTCGCAGGCGAACGCTTTCTCATAGCCGTCCAAGGCCTGTTGCAATGCGTCGATGCGACCCTCCAGGTCTTCCGCCGACTCATTGGCCTCCCACTGGGCGAACGAATGGTCGAGGGTTACGCGCGCCTCGGAATACGTGGATGAATTAAGCAGGTTCACTGCCATGTTGAACGTCGGTGAGAAACTGGAATGCAGCGGGTACACACGCTTGCTCGACAGCGCTGCCGCCAGCTGCGGCTGGAAACCCCTGTGGTCGACGATGACGGCATGGC
>CAYVHC010000072.1:2258-5875 GCA_964451025.1 uncultured Bifidobacteriaceae bacterium | reverse complement strand
TCTACCGTCTGGCGCATCCCCAGGCAGGTGACACGCTGTTCACGCCCATTCGCATCCTCGTGATGCCCGTGCGGTCGCTCATCCAGCCGATCGTCGCCGGCATCGAGGACGTGGAGCCGCTCGTGTTCCGCCGCGGCGACGAGCTGGGCTTCGACGCTGCCGAAAAAAGGCTTGTCGAAAATGCCTACACCCGCACCGACCTGGTGATGGACCGCGGTGAGTTCGCGGTGCGTGGCGGCATCATCGACGTGTTCCCGCCCACGGCGCCTCACCCTGTGCGCATCGAATTCTTCGGCGACGAGATTGATTCCATTCGCGAATTCCATGCATCCGACCAGCGTACGTTCGGTGACGACGTGCCTATCATCTGGGCGACGCCCTGCCGCGAGCTGCCGCTTACCGATGCCGTGCGCACGCGCGCACGCTCCTTGGTGGGCAAGATTGACAACGCTGACGACATGCTCGAATCCATCGCGAACGCCGTGCCGGTGGAAGGCATGGAGTCGCTCATTCCTGCGCTCGTCGATGATTTGCGCCCCGTCAGCCGCCTGTTTAGCGACGATTGCACCGTCATGCTCTCAGACCCCGAACGGTTGCGCCGCGCCGCCGACGACCTCGCCCGCACCTCCGGCGAATTCCTCGCCGCCAGCTGGCATGTGGCTGCCGAGGGAACCGGTGCCGGCGCCCCCATCACCTTCGATGCCGCGAGCTTCCTTGACTACGATGAAGCGGTCGCCGGCATCACGAAGGCGGATGAGGCTGATGGCGGCGCGGCAGGCGGATCCATGCGCCGTCAGGTATGGGAACTGTCGGATTTCGGGACATCCGCACCTGCTGCAGCTCTTGACACACCGGGTCACGTGACCCTTGACGCCACGCCTGCCCAGCAGTTCCGCGGGGAGGAGCAGCGCGTCGTCGACGGCGTGCGCGCTCTCGTGGACCGCCGCATGAAAGTCGTCGTCACCGCCGCTGCACAAGGCACGCTGTCACGTCTCAAGCGGGCGCTCACCGAAGCGGTCGTGACCGGAGTGGACTATGTGCCGTCGCGTGCCGTCGACGGATTCATCGACGATGCCGCCGGACTGGCGGTGCTCACCGAACGCGACATCACCGGGCGCAACTCGGCTACGGGAGTGCAGCGCACCCCGTCGCGCCGTCGCAAGGCAATCGACCTCATGGAACTCAAGGACGGCGATTACGTCGTGCACGAGCAGCACGGCATCGGCCGTTTCAAGGGTCTCATGAAACGCGCCATCGGAAGCGGAACCGCCAAATCCGAGCGTGAATACCTCGTGATCGAATACGCCCCGTCACGTCGCGGCGCTCCGGCCGACAAACTGTACATTCCCACGGATCAGCTCGACCAGATCAGCAAGTACATCGGTTCGGACGAGCCCAAGCTCAACAAGCTCGGAGGCTCCGACTGGGCGGCGACAAAGGCACGCGCCCGCAAACACGTCAAAGAGATTGCCGACGACTTGGTGAAGCTGTATTCGGCGCGCCAATCCACGCCCGGATTCGCTTTCAGCCCCGACACGCCATGGCAACGCGAGCTTGAGGATGCGTTCCCCTATCAAGAGACGCCCGACCAGCTGCGCACCATCGACGAAGTGAAGGCCGACATGGAGAAGCCCGTGCCGATGGACCGCCTCATCTGCGGCGACGTGGGCTTTGGCAAAACCGAAATCGCCGTGCGCGCTGCGTTCAAAGCCGTGCAGGATGGCAAGCAGGTCGCCGTGCTCGTGCCCACCACGCTGCTCGTGCAACAGCATTACGAGACGTTCACCCAGCGGTATGAGGGATTCCCGGTGGAAGTGGCGCAGATGAGCCGATTCCAGACCGCCAAGGAGATCAAACAGACCACGGAGGGGCTCGCTAAGGGCACGGTGGACATCGTCATCGGCACGCACAAGCTGCTCAACCCCGCCATCAAATTCAAGGACCTGGGGCTCGTCATCATCGATGAGGAGCAGCGCTTCGGCGTCGAACACAAGGAGACCCTCAAGGCGTTGCGCACGAACGTCGACGTGCTGTCGCTGTCCGCCACGCCTATCCCGCGCACGCTTGAAATGGCGGTGACCGGCATCCGGGAAATGTCCACGCTCGCCACGCCGCCCGAGGACCGCCTGCCCGTGCTCACCTACGTGGGCCGGTATGAGGATGCGCAGGTGGCGGCGGCCATCAAGCGCGAGCTGCTGCGCGGCGGGCAGGTGTTTTACGTGCACAACCGCGTGCAGGACATTTCGAAGGTCGCCGCCCACATTGCCGAGCTCGTGCCCGACGCGCACATTGGCATCGCGCACGGCAAGATGGGCGAGAAGCAGCTCGATTCCGTGATCCGCGACTTCTGGCATCGCGACATCGACGTGCTCGTGTGCACGACGATCATCGAAACCGGGCTTGATATCTCGAACGCCAACACGCTCATCGTCGATCGCGCCGACCGCTTTGGGCTGTCCCAGCTGCACCAGTTGCGTGGGCGCGTGGGGCGCGGACGCGAGCGCGCCTACGCGTACTTCCTGTATGACCCTGAGCGGCCCATGACGCAGACGGCGCATGACCGCCTTGCCACCATCGCGCAGAACACATCGTTGGGTTCGGGCTACGACGTGGCGATGAAGGACTTGGAGATCCGTGGCACCGGCAATCTGCTGGGCGGCGAGCAGTCCGGTCATATCGAGGGCGTGGGCTTTGACCTATATGTGCGCATGGTGTCCGAAGCCGTCGAAAACTACAAGGAACCCGAGAAGCAGGAAGAGCCGAACGTCACCATCGACCTGCCCGTGGAGGCATCGATCCCGGTGGATTACATCTCCTCCGACAAGTTGCGCTTGGACGCCTACCGTGAGATCGCCGAGGCACGCACCGAGGAGGACTTCCGCGAGATCCGCGAGGAATTGCGGGATCGCTATGGTGCGCTGCCCGAGTCTCTCGACGGTCTGTTTGCCGTGGCGCAGCTGCGCAATCGTGCGCGATCGCTGGGCATCACCGACATCATCGCGCAGGGGCGTTCCGTGCGCGTCGTCGGCTTCGATCCGCGCGACTCGGTGCTTATGCGCATGATCCGCATATATCACGGCACGCAATACCGCCCGGTGACGCACACGCTCATTATCCCTGCGCCGTTCCAAGGTTCGCTTGGTTCCAAGCCCATGACCACGCCCGAAGTGCTGGCGTGGGCCGATCAGCTGCTTGACGACCTCACCTGGCGCCCCCAGCCCCGCGCATGATCACCGCCCGGCGGTGGTTGGTGACTGGTGGCTGGTGGTTGCCGGCTGGGGCGGTTGCCGGCGGCTGTGAGTGTCGCCGAAGACGGAGGTTAAGACCCTGTTTCTGGGGGCATGTATCCTCCTTCTTCGGCGAATCCTGAGTGTGTCGCCGATGACGGAGGTTGGGGCAGGTCTTGGGAACCGTCAAACCTCCTTCTTCGGCGAATGGTTGTTGGGGTCGCCGATGACGGAGGTTAGGGATCCCGTTTTCGGGCCTGTATCCTCCGTATTCGGCGAAGCAGTCTGTGTGTCGCCGAACATGGAGGTTAAGCCCCTGTTTCTGGGGCATGTATCCTCCTTCTTCGGCGAATGGTTGTTGGGGTCGCCGATGACGGAGGTTAGGGATCC
>CAYVHC010000072.1:0-2158 GCA_964451025.1 uncultured Bifidobacteriaceae bacterium | reverse complement strand
CGGCGAAGCAGTCTGTGTGTCGCCGAACATGGAGGTTAAGCCCCTGTTTCTGGGGTCTGTAACCTCCTTCTTCGGCGACCCTTGAAAGTGTCGCCGATGGCGGAGGTTGGACGGGGATTGGGCTGAGATTAGGAGGAGTGAACGGAGACTGGGGGCGGATGGAAGTTGGGGAGGGTTGGATGGAAGTGGGGAGGCTGGACAGAGATTGGAAACTGGACGGAGGGCAGGGGGCGGAGATCGGGGGAAGCTAGGCGGAGGGTGGTGGTCGCAGCGTCCCACGACCGAGGAACTCGCTGGAGACGGTGTCGGTGTGTTGCGCGAAGCTGAAAGCAGCTTTAAGAGAAGGACACCGCATATGTCAAGTGAATCCAGAGCACAAGAACCCGGTCTGTCGTCTGAAGAATCCAGCCGGTTGGCCGCGCCCAGCGCATCGGCATCGGCATCGGCATCCGCCGCGAAGACCGCCGCAGGCCGTGCCGCCGTCAACAAGCAGTGGAAGAACGTGGTTCCGGCGCTCACGCCATGGGGCAAGAACATCGTCAAGCCCGAGGCCACCGGAAAACACGTGCTCATCATGCCGGGCATCGGCTACACGGTCGACCGCCCGTTGCTGTATTGGGCTGCGCAAGCGCTCGCACCGCAAGGGTGGTATGTCGACCGCCTTGACCTCAAGCTCACCGAAAGCGTGGAATTCCCCGAGATGATTGACTGCATGGAGCGCGTCATAGACGTGTGGCGCGCCAAGTCGCTCGACCGGGCGCGCCAAGCGGGAGAGGACCCGAACCTGCTGGTCATCACGAAATCGCTATCCACGCTGTCGTTCCCGCATGCCGCTCGCCTCGGTCTGCGTGTCGCGCTTCTTACCCCGGTGCTCAATCCTCCGCCGTTCGACAAGCACAAGTCCATCATTCCCGCGCCGCTTCCCGCTCCGGCGAACGAAGCCCCGCAGCCCCTTATCTGCGCCGGTACAGCGGATCCGTACTTCGATGATGCCAAGGCGCATTTGCTCACCGACCATGTGCGCACGTTCGAAGGAGCGAACCACTCCATCGAAGTGCCGGGCGATTGGGAGCGGTCGCTCACGTATCTGCATGATGTCACGAAGGCAATCGTGGAATACGCGGGCTGATTCACTGGCGGGCTGATTCCGCCAGCGGGTCGAATCTACCGGCGGGCTGATCCGCCAGTGTGCTGATCCACCAGTGCCTGTTAGTCATCCCGTCATGAACGCCCAGCGGACAACGACAACGCTGCGAATACACCCAGCCGACAACGCTGCCGATACAGCCGCCAACACAGCCGCACGCTGGCAGGCGGCAAAAGGGCCCCGCGCGTTCGAAGATCGTGGACACGCAGGTTTTCGCCGATAGCCAACGTTCTCCCAGCCAACGTCCATTTGAACCATTATCCTAAGAAATGTCCGCACAACAGTACGTAAAAGGAGTAGTTGTGGCAGTTATCGAAAGCGTTTACGCACGCGAAATCCTCGATTCCCGTGGCAACCCTACCGTTGAGGTCATCCTCGAGACCGAGGACGGCGCGCAGGGCCGTGGCCTCGTGCCTTCCGGCGCCTCCACCGGTGCCGCAGAGGCTTGGGAGCGTCGCGATGGCGACAAGTCCCGCTATCAGGGCAAGGGCGTGCTCAACGCCGTCAAGGCCGTGAACGAAGTCATCGCTCCGAAGGTCATCGGCATGGATGCCGCCGATCAGCGTGCTCTTGACGACACGATGATCGAGCTCGACGGCACCCCGAACAAGGGCAAGCTCGGCGCCAACGCCATCCTCGGCGTGTCCCTGGCCGCGCTGTATGCCTCCGCTGAGTCCGCCGACCTGCCGCTGTACCGCTACATCGGCGGCACCAACGGCCACATCCTGCCGGTTCCGAACATGAACATCATGAACGGCGGCGCTCACGCAGACTTCGCCACCGACATCCAGGAGTACATGATCTCCCCGTACGGCTTCGACACCTACCATGAGGCCCTGCGCGCCGGCGTCGAGGTGTACCACACCCTGAAGAACGAGCTGAAGAAGGACGGCCTGTCCACTGGTCTCGGCGACGAGGGCGGCTTCGCTCCGAAGATGAAGTCGAACCGCGATTCGCTCGACTACATCATGAAGGCCATCCAGGATGCCGGCTACGAGCCCGGCAAGCAGA
>CAYVHC010000071.1:0-5918 GCA_964451025.1 uncultured Bifidobacteriaceae bacterium | reverse complement strand
ACTTGGACCAAAACAACACGCTCAAACGGACCACTTCAACTTGACAAAACACAGCAAAGATCTTCGTCTGCTAGACTTACGGCTAAGGAACCAGATGAAGGGTACCGTGAAGGCATGCGACATGCATTTCTTATCATGGCACACAGCAACTGGGAGCAACTGCGAATCTTGCTCACGTTGCTGGACGACAGCCATAATGATATCTTCCTTCACATCGATAAAAAAGCCATCGATTCCCCACCTCGCAACGATTTGGAGGGTCTTCTCAGGCACGCGACTTTGCACTTTACTCCTCGGATGGATGTTACTTGGGGAGATGACAGCCAGATATCCTGCGAGATGCTTCTGCTAAAGCAGGCCATCCCCTCTTAGTGTGACTATTATCATCTGCTTTCAGGCGCAGACCTTCCCCTTCATTCAATGGATTACATCGATTCTTTCTTCATCGCCCACCAAGGTCAGGAATTCCTAAGTCTTGAAGAGGCTGCAGATTCCGTTAGCCAAGCGACACGCGAAAGAATCTCGCTCTACCATCCGTTACAGAATCTCCTAGGACAGCGATTCTCTTCCCCTCTACCTCTGGCTGAAACCCATCCGCCACCGACAAGATGCTCTTGATTTGTCGAGTCTTGCCTCACATGGCAAACTCGACAGTAAGAAATACTCAGAACTCCTTGCCTGACAAAGAATACGCAAAGCCCCCGAATAACGATACGTCTGTTCACGTGAGATTGGCCGTTCGACGCAAGATCTCGCGAAGCGTTATTATCACATCACGGAACAGCCTTTGACGGCGAGTATTGAGCCAAGACAGTGCATCAGTATCATTGATAACTACTGTTCTTTGATGGAGCATGCCTTGAAAAACCGACGCTTTAAGCGGTTGCTATCGGCGACTATTGTCGATTCATCCCACATGTCTGGCTCAATCTGCATTCCATTTAATCTACGGCAACACCGTAATGAGTGGAAGAAGAAATTCTGAATGGGGCAGTATTGGATGGCCGCTATGAAAGCGCTAAAGGTTGGGGCACAGGAGCAAGACCCAATGCCCCGGGGCATCATATATCAGGTGTGATACTCTCGAAAGCCTTTCGTGAGGAATTAGCGACCATCAAGTTGCGCATCAGGGACGGTGTGTCATGTTCTTCAATAGTCGTTTCGACTTTCTTTACAAGCGCCGCAAAAACGGAGTCTGAATCCTGCAATATTTCCGTTCCATGGGTCGCATATGTCTGATGAATGCTGAGACATTGGCTTTCTCGGCTTCGGTGAAGGCAACGAAGCTTTCGTTTTTCAATACTGTGCGCATCGCATAGATTTTCTGCCTACGCTTGTCAATCTCCTCGAGTGATGACTGTACGCGCTTTGTCAGTGTCCATTCGCCTCGCTTTTTAGTACATCCACATCACTGCATCTCGTTGCGGCTCCTAGTCAGTCTCTCACCGATATGGACAAACGGCGTCCATGCGATTGGAAGACAAACCACCAGATTCTGGCACGCTAAAAGTGCTTCTATGCCAGAACATTGTCCATTTTATATGGGCGGTGATGTTCGGGCAAAACGAGTGGGTCTCTTCCACAGAAGAGCCCCACTGCTACGATTTGTACAAACAACGCTTCGCTAAATAGAGGAAACGATAAAGCCGAAAATGCCCAGAGACGATAATGCGAAAAGTAAATCCTCGGGCCTTGGCATCGGTCTTCACGTACGGATTTCTTCTCCATTGCGGGAAGCACTTCTTCATCCAACGCTGGCTATTGTCAAGAATCATATAATCCGGCTTTTCAATACTTTGCAGCACGTGAAGGGGCTCCCAAAATAGTATGTGCCAGATTGCCTGCCATTCCAACTCATCATGGTATTTGGCAAGTGTCTCTGTGCTCAAACTGTCAAGCATTGCCTGAAACGCTGGCACTACCTGCATTCTTTTTGCCGCTGAGGCGGAATGCGTCACGCTCCCAGATTGCTGCACATACCGATAGGGGGAAAACGGCAACGCAACGATCTTCGAAGCTTTTGCGATGATAGGGATAAGGCTTACTAAGTCTTCTCCCACGGCGATGCCTGTGTGCAACGGCTCTTCCAACAACAAATCTCGACGAATGACGCAGCCCCATAGCTCCGCCACATTTCGAATGACCAGTGAATTAGGAACGATACCCACTTCTTTCCCAGCAGGACCATACCCATCAATGATGCGCCCGGTTTCACCATCTACTAGCTTACAACCGTAGACGAATACATCGGGAGACTGTTCCTCGCCTTCGATAGCGTTCCACATCGCTTCAAGAACCTGAGCGAATTCACGCATATCGAAGTAATCATCGCTATCAAGAAATATTACATAGCGACCACGTGCAGCAGCTATTCCCCTATTACGCGCAGCATTCTGCCCACTATTCACTGGCTCAGTCAACAACCGTATCGGGGTCTTGCTTTCTGCTGCACATTGCCGGAGCACAGAAACCGTCTGCTTAGATGAGCCGTCATCGGAGAAAATGACTTCAATATCCTCGTTGCGTTGCTGAGAAAAAGAAGCCACACAGCGTTGTATCAACGCTGCCGGTGTATTGAATACAGGAATGACAATACTAGCCAAGTATTCACAAGAGACGCTCGAAGCCAGCAATATGAAACCCTCCCATCAGCAATTCAGCCATTACTCTAAATTGCCCTAATGAGTAGCGAATTAAAAGACGAGAACCGAACTGTAATAGGCGTTATACCACTGGCGCAGAAGGAAGAAGAACAGCACTAATAGCAGAAAAAGAAATAGAGTCATAGCCATCAAACTCGCAACACTTCTTGCGACTTTCCCATTGTTATTTTTCTGCATTCCAGAAACATGACAATCATTGATAAAGAAATGATTCAGACAACAGAATATAACCGGAATCATGAGATATAGAACAAGTACGGTATAACGAATGAAAACTGTATAGCTCTGCGAAGAGCCAGCAACGAATATCAGCTCAAAGATAATGAACCTTTCCATTCCTGCAGGCAACACCCGAGAAAGCGAAGATCGAAATATAAAGTAAAGCAACACCATCGGAATAATTATGCAAAGCATACGTATGACAAGCACGTTACCACCAGATTCAAGCATCTCAGCATCATAACTACCTTGGCTCATCCCCACGCCATAATACGCAGCCATTCTTGTGCTGACGTAATCAAAGAAAGTCACGCCAAACGATGACAGGAAATCGATAATCCGGCCGAGAAAAGCTGAGTATAAAACAGCAATCACGCACAGGAAACCAAAAAGAAATCGTGACGAAATCATAGCAATGGCAAACCCCACGATGACTGGTATCACGCCTGAGTGCAACAATATGCCGGTTACAATAAGGCATGCTGGCAGTTGCCACCGCCTCCTCTTCAGCCACATCACCCCCGCCAACAACAATAGTTCTACAGCAATCCAAAAACGGATGTTTGTTACAGCTGTTACGAAACCCGGACGAACCAAATAAAGCATCGTCCCGAGAAAAGCAGTGATAGGGTCAGGATGCAGCATTTTTTTTAGCTCTGCAATGATGACCATCGCAAGTCCATATGTCAACGCACATCCGATGACCTGCAGCACACGTCGATCACCTGTCCAATACCCAATCATGAGCAACACGAACGATAGCGGTTGGCTCCCATAGAGCTTCAGCAATGAATCAGGACCTTGCCCAATCTCCTCCATCATGCGATCCAGATCGACATATGTCGACTGTTGGAAAAACCACGCACAAACCGTCAAGACACCGCAGAGAGCAAAATTGATTTTATCCGTTGCGCGATTTATATCGATTGCAGGGTTCTTTCTCCACAAGACAACCGTCATCATGGTCACCAATGAATATGCTGCAAACAGAATTGCAAGCACCAAAGACAAAGGATACTCCATGCGACACCTCACACATCTAGCGACGTCCTACTGCAAATTACCTTCAGTAGACTACACCAAAACACCGATAACAGCCGCCAATTACTGAAAACAGAGGTGGTTGATCCAAGACAAACACTATCTCGAATCATCCACCTCCGTGGTCATTAGCATGTCATGTCTGTCAAGCGTGCACCGCGTACCACGCGAGGCCTTCGTCACGCCAGCCCAGGCGCACAAGGTTATTATTATGCTCCGCCTTGTTCAACGTGTAGTTGTGTACGCCCGAGACGGCATTCGGATTGTATTCACGATACAGGGGTGCACGCCCTGTATTCTCCGCCGAATATCAACCAATGCCCTCATATTTCCAGCCGACCTTCGTCAGCATGTCACGCTCCGCTGCATTGGTCGTGTAATGATGATCCCCGGCATGAAGCCTCGCAAGTCACGGATTCAAGGGTGGTGCCGGAACCGGACCAACGGACGGTACCACCGTTGTAGGAGATACCCGCCTGATTCGCGCCCGGAATCTGCTGGCTGCCGCCATCATTGAAGATGATCTTCGCGTTGCCGACGAGGTTGTCCGGCACATCATAATAGTACAATAAACTTTATGTTATCTACACGGTACATCAACCACAGATTTTTAATTGCGATTGTCATTGTACAATAATTAAATCATTCTAGTATCTATGTTTATCTAATATCTTAAGATAAGCCAATGTTGCAACACTCAAGAAAGATTAACCGATAATAGTTAATACACTTTCAACGTCTCGTCTAGTAGATCGACATACCGGCACTTCTTTCGGGAAATTGCCCACCGCGATATACATTACAGGTAATTCGTAATCAGGAACTTGAAGAAGTTCGCGAGTTTTCGCGTCAACTTCGGCCGTAAACATGGCGTTCAAAGGGCACGCCGCCAGTCCGTACGCTTCGAGAGCATACAAGAGGGTCATAGCGAACAATCCACCATCGACAAATGGCTCATTGCGCTCATCCGCATTCATAAATGCCCTGATGTCCGAGGTTATGAACAACAAAATTGGAGGCACATCATAACCATGGAATCCACCTTGCAACTTAAGAGCTGACTCAATAATATCCGCATCAGATATCTGATAAATCCGTGCCGATTGCCTGTTGCAGACCGACGGAGTCTTCATTGCAATTGAATAAACCTTGTCAAGCGTTTGCTGCGAGACAGGGGCAGACGCGTATTCCCGTACAGAGTAACGGTCCGCTGCCAAATCGATAAATGACTTCTCGAGATTATTTGCCTTGGATTCACGCGCGAGAACGAAAGAACCCGCGGCAGGGGACGAATCCATCGGTTCATAAGTAGAAGCGCCATTCCAAATATCCGGCGGGAATAGTTCTCGGATTTCACTCAGATCATATCCGTCAGCAACATTACGTTGCTGATATTCGTGTAGAGCCGCAATGGCTTGCATGTACAGAGAGTTCGTCAGATAATTTCGGTCAACATGCTGCAGCATGACCATACGCTTAGATATTTCGCGTAGCACAGACTGGCCAAAACCATCCCTAAAGTGAGTATGACTTAGCCCTTTCTCCAATCGATGGATATCAAATGCTAAACGAGTTTCAATTCGAGCTTTATCCGAAGATGTATCTAAAGACATCCAGTGCAAGAATCGTTTAAATTGCAGCCTCTGAGCTCGAGTATCCTTATACACATGCAGAAGTCGCTTGATAGGACTCGGGACAACTCTTTTCACCCAACTCATTAATGCCATGGCCCCTCCTTAGCGTACGAAACCACCTTCACAATGCAAAAGAACGATATAAATCCAGTATCTAATCATAATAACTCGCACAGACCGGAAAGCCAGTGCTACGCCCTCGCATTCATCGAGTCCGCCATTGATCGCTCATTCAAAGCCATAGCGGGAAGGACTACCACCTCTGATGACGTTGTTGTCATCGCTTCTCTATCGATATTCAATTATCCGGTATTCACTTGTTCCCGCACGCGGCGGGGTATGAGCTGCGGCCGGCCCCGCT
>CAYVHC010000070.1:0-6066 GCA_964451025.1 uncultured Bifidobacteriaceae bacterium | reverse complement strand
CACGTTCTGCCCGTGACGGGCGGCGAGAGCCATCGACGTGCTCACGGCCAGCGGAATGCCCTTGTAAGCGGGGCCGAACACCGTGTCGATGTGCGCGGGCAGCACGCCGGCAGCCTGTGCGGCGGCAATCGTGGCGGCATAGTATTCACCGAGCCGTGCGATGCGCGTGCCGTCGTTGAACGAACCGGCGTTGATGAAGTACGGCGACTGGCGCCCTGACTTCAACGTGAACGAACCGAACTTCAACGCCCCACATTCCAGCAGGAACTGCGTGAATTCCTCATGCGACGGCGCCGCAACCGGCGCTGCATCCACCGATGCTGCCTCCGCCGCAACCGTGCGTTCCGTATATGCATTGTCTACCATGTGCGTCCCTCCTCCAGGGCTTGGGCCAATTCCGGCCTCTTGTCAAGCAAAGCGTCCAGTTCGGTGGCGATGCGCAACGGCGCCACCGGGTCCGCCAGAGCCGCGGAACCCACCTCGACGGCATTCGCCCCAGCATACAGGAACTCGAGCGCGTCCTCGCCAGTGGAAATGCCACCGATGCCGATGATCGGGATCTCAGGGAACGCCTGGCGCGTCTTGTAGACGAACGCCAACGCCATCGGATGCACGCACGGACCGGAGACGCCGCCGGTGATGTTCGCCAAAATCGGCTTGCCGGTGCGGATGTCGAAGCGCATGCCCACGAACGTGTTGATCATCGACAGCGCGTCGGCACCGCCTTCGATGCACGCCTCCGCGATAGGCCTAATGTCGGTGACGTTCGGGGTGAGCTTGACGATCATGGGCTTGTCGGTGAGCGGACGCAGGCGCTTGATGAGGCGCTTGAGCGCCACCGGGTCGGTGCCGGTGGACAGTCCGTCGGCCGACACGTTGGGGCAGCTGACGTTGATTTCGAGCATGTCGGACTCATGGTCGGCCAGCTTGGTGACGACCTGCGCGTAATCATCATCGGAATGCCCGGCGACGTTGGTGATGACGGTGGCGCCCGTCGCTTTGATGCGCGGCAGGTCGTTGACGAGGTAATCGTCGACGCCAGGGTTCTGCAGGCCCACGGAGTTGACGGAACCCGCCGGTGTCTCGGCGGTGCGCGGCACGGGATTGCCTTCCCACGGCACGGGCGAAACGCCCTTCGTGGTGACGGCGCCCATCTGGCTCACGTCGTAGAACCAGCGCACGGCGTCGAAGTTGAACGTGCCGGAGGCGGTGCCCACCGGATTCTTCCATTCGACCCCCGCAACAACGGTCTTGTGATGCCATTCGAAGGTGCGCGTGGCGTCGAAGTTGCACGGCAGCTGGCCGGGCTCGCCGCCCTGCGTCGCCTGCGCCGGTGCCGAAACCTGCGCCGAAAACATCGTCTGCTCGCTCTGTTCGCTCATCGTGCTGCCTCCCATCCTTCCAGTTGCGCGGTGTCGAACACCGGTCCGTCCACGCAGGTCTTCAAGATTCCGCGGGTCGTGTGCACGGTGCACACGACGCACGTGCCGAAACCGCAGCCCATGCGCGCCTCAAGGCTTGCCTGCACGGCAAGACCATGCTCACGCGCCCACGCGGAGACGGCCTTCATCATGCCCAACGGTCCGCAGGTGAGAATCACCGTGCGACGCCCCTGCGACGCCGGCCTCAACGCGCCATCCGCGTCAGCGGCAACGCCATGCTGCGCCGCCCAGCGGTCGAGCAGCGTGATCACATTGCCTTCGGATTCGTCGATGGACTGCAGTTGCGTAGCGTAGCGGGAGGCATAGGCGTCGGCGAAATGCACATTTCGGTAGCCGAACAGCACCGTGGCCGTGGAGCCTTCGTGACCGCTGAGCTCCTGCGCGGCGCGGATGAGCGGGGGCACGCCCAGGCCGCCGCCGACAAGCAGGTAGTCGGCGTCCTCGCGCAGGTTGAAGCCATGGCCGAGGGGCCCGAGCACGTCCACTGTGTCGCCGGGGCGCAGGTGGCGGAATTCCTCGGTGCCCTTGCCCACGACCGCGAACATGAGCGTGAACACGTCGCCGTCCACTTCGCACACGCCGAAGGGACGGGGCGAGAGCCTCTGCGCGTTCTTCGTGTAGAGGTTGACGAACTGGGCGGGTTTGGCATGGCGGGCGATGTAGGAGTCACGCAGGGCGAGGCGTACCACGCCGTCGGTGAGCTCCTGGCATTCGACCACCCGTGCCGGACGCCGCGACGGGACATACGTGGGCGTGAACTCGCTCATGCGTTCTCCTTGGTGTCTGGTGGGTGTGGGGATGGGGTCTGGTGATTAACGATTTGACAGATGAGAGATTGGTTGGATTGGAAGTCGGAGGGATTGGAAGTCGGCGAATTGGACTGTCAAGCGGATTCGGTGAGTGGCGTCGGGGATGTCACCCACCGAATCCCGCACGCCGTCGGTCAACGGTTGGCCAGTGCCGAGGCGATGTCGTTCCTCATGGCTTGCGCCGCGCGTGCGGCTGCCGTGCCCACGAGGTCCAGCGCTTCGGCTGCGTCGTCGTGGATGGCTTCGGACTGCGCCATGCTGCGCGGTGATTCGAACGCGTCGGCGTCGAAGCGGGAGGCCTGCGGGTCCTTCTTCCATGCGGCGATGATGCCGCGGGACGAATTGACGATGGCGCCCGATCCGTGCTCGTCGAACATGTGCGCCACATCCGCCGCCGTGCCGCCTTGCGCACCATAACCGGGCACGAGGAAGAACGTGTGCGGCATGAGGCGGCGCAGTGCGGCGCCTTCCTCGGGATGGGTGGCGCCCACGACCGCTCCCACGCGGGAGTATCCGTGGAATCCGATGGTGTCCTTGCCCCACTCCTCTGCCAGCTGCGCGACGAGCTCGCCCACCGTGGCGTCGCCTGCGGTGGTTTTCACGGTCTGCAGTTGTGAGCTGGAGGGGTTGGAGGTGCGCACGAGCACGAACACATCCTTGTCGGCGGCCTGCGCAACGTCCACGAACGGCAGGATGCCGTCGGAGCCCAGATAGGGGTTCACGGTGATGGCGTCCTCATGCCACGGGTCCTCGGGCGCGGAGCCGAAGCCGTCGTCCCATTCGGGCACATCCGGCACACCGCCCAGATGGGCGGCGTACTGCGCTGCGGTGCTGCCGATGTCGCCGCGCTTGACGTCACCCAGCACATACAGCCCGCGAGACGCCGCGTAGGCGCAGGTGTCGCAATACAGCTGCACGCCGGCGGGACCGAGCGCTTCGTACATCGCGATCTGCGGCTTGACCGCAGGGACGATGTCTGCCACCGCGTCCACGACGGCCTTGTTGAAGGCCCGGTAGGCGGCGGCGAGGGCAAGCGAACGGGATTCTGGGTTGTCGGCGCGCGCGGCGTCAAGCACAGGCGCGGGGATGAGCGCTGGCTTGGGGTCGAGACCCACAACGCTCGGGTTCCCGGTTCGTTCAATCGCTTTGATGAGCTTGTCCATGCCACTCCTTTGATGCGCTGCCTCCCGTATCGGTTCCCCGAGCGGGAAAGACGGCGACCTTGTGATTATGCGCTGTGAATGTTTCGCGCGGGCTGTGTGCGCAGGCTGCGCGCTCAGATGCGCGTGAACACGATGCTTCCGCCCACCAGCGTAGCCACGGGGCGCCCGGTGAGGTTCATGCCGGCGAACGGCGTGTTGCGTGCCTTCGAATGGAAGGCGCCGGGGTCCACGGTCCATTCGCGGTGCATGTCGACGAGCGTGTAATCGCGCTGGTTCGCTGGGCTTTCGGCGCCGGCAGCGTAAGCCTTGCCGTCGCGCAGGTAATGGAAGGCGCTCGAGGTGTCGGCTCCGGCTGCCAGCCGGGTCAGGTCGAGCACCGGAGCGGCACTGGAACCCTGCGGCTGCGACAGGTCGGAAGCGCTGAGGGAACTCACCGCATTGCCCATCACGATGCTGGGGTTGACGCCCATGAGCGTGATGAGTCGATCATCGCTGATGTAGCCGCCTGCCACAAGCACGTCGCGGCACACGCCGTAGGCGGTTTCCAAACCGATGATGCCATTGGGCGCTTTGAGCAGGCCTTCCGACTTCTCGCGCAGCGTGTGGGGCGCGTGGTCGGTGGCGATTAGATCCACGGTGCCGTCCGCCACGGCCTTGCGGGTGGCGAATTTATTGGCTTCGCTGCGCAGCGGCGGGTTCATCTTGGCCATCGTGTCCATGCGTTCGACCGCGGTGTCGTCCAGAGCGAGGTAGTGCGGCGCGGTCTCGCAGGTGACCGGCAGGCCTTCGTCCTTCGCGCGGCGAATCAGGTCGAACGACGCGGCACAGCTGACATGCTGCAGGTGCACATGGCAGCCGGTACGGCGGGCCAGGTCGATGTCTCGGGCGATGATCGCCGTCTCCGTCTCTTCCGCGATGCCGGGCACGCCCAGGCGGCGCGAGGTGGCGCCTTCGTTCATGATTCCCGAGTCATGATGCTCGCAATGGTCGATGAACGGCACCCCTGCCTCCAGGCACATGCGCGTCACATCGTCGAGCAAAGCGTCAGGCACCGCGGCGCCATCGTCGCTTACAGCGACCACGGGATGCGCGAAACCGGGCGTACCGACGGTCGCCAGCGCATGGCGCCAGTCCTCGATCCGGCTGGGTTGGCAGCCCTCACGGTCGCGGGACGCCGCCGCGCACAGCGCGTAGCGGACCGGCAGAATCACGCCGTTGGCCTGCTCGTAATGCTCGAGATAGTCGAGCGCGGAGTCATAGCCGTGCAACTGCTCTGCCCTGGGGTCGGTCGGATCGATGCGCGCCCCGTCGAGCGCGGGCACAGTGTTGGGCATGATGAGCACGCTCGTGTAGCCTCCCGACACGGCGGCGGCGCATCCGGTGACCATCGTCTCTTAAATGTCATTTATTATGATCTTTCTGATGATGCATGGCTTTGCGTTCGTCCATCAGGTACAGAGCCAAAGGTTAAATTCTATTATGGAATTAAAGGCACATCTTTAGAGGATGCAAATGAAAAATCGGCTAAGCTTGGTAAGGAAGTCCTTGCCATGATCGAAAAGATGTTATAAAAATTGCCTAAAATCCCAAAAACCCTTAAAATAAGGCATTTTCACCTTGACAAAAGAAGGAAAAAAGGATATAAATAGAGATAGGTTTTCGCATTAAACCAAGAAATCAAAAAATACTCAGTAATAAGAGGAGGAGTTCAAAATGAACAAGACAGAATTAGTTGCAGCTATGGCTGATCAGGCTGGATTATCAAAGAAAGATGCAGAAGCTGCTTTAAAGGCTTTTACAGATGTTGTATCTGGTGAATTAAAGAAAGGTGGAAAAATCCAGTTAGTAGGTTTCGGTACATTTGAAGTATCTGAAAGAGCTGCCAGAGAAGGTAGAAATCCACACACAGGCGCAACAATGAAGATTGCTGCTTCTAAAGCACCTAAGTTCAAAGCTGGTAAGGCATTAAAGGATTTAGTAAACGCATAATTGTCAATTAATAATAAAAAATTAAGGCAGAGTGATTAGTCACTCTGCCTTTTTATTCGGTAATCCAAAAAATCAAAAAAGAAAACAAGTATAAATTCTTGCATAACAAATACACTTTAATTTATAATGAACAAGTATAATAAACAGAAAAAGGTCATGAAAGGAGAAATATAATGGCAAATAAGTATGAAGGTACAAAAACAGAGCAGAACTTAATGGCTGCATTTGCAGGAGAATCACAGGCAAGAAACAAATATACCTACTTTGCTTCCAAGGCAAAAAAGGATGGTTTTGAGCAGATTGCTGCGTTATTCTTAAAGACTGCAGATAATGAGAAAGAGCATGCAAAGATGTGGTTTAAGGAATTGAACGGAATCGGAGACACTGCCGAAAACCTTGCATCTGCCGCAGACGGTGAGAACTATGAGTGGACAGATATGTATGAGGAGTTTGCAAAAACAGCAGAGGAAGAAGGATTTGCTGAACTTGCAGATAAATTCAGAATGGTTGGACAGATTGAGAAGCATCACGAAGAACGCTATCGTGCACTTTTGAAAAATGTTGAGATGCAGGAAGTTTTTGCAAAGAGTGAAGTGAAGGTTTGGGAATGCAGAAACTGTGGACATATTGTTGTCGGGGAAAAGGCTCCGGAAATCTGTCCGG
>CAYVHC010000069.1:0-6165 GCA_964451025.1 uncultured Bifidobacteriaceae bacterium | reverse complement strand
ACAGCGCCCACCGCTGGACGCCGGACGTGCCGATGGTTGTGCCGGAAATCAACCCGCAGCATTTCGAGGTCATCAAGTACCAGCGCAAGCGTCTGGGCACCACGCGCGGTTTCATCGCCGTCAAGCCGAACTGCTCGATCCAGGCGTACACGCCGGCCCTGGCCGCGTGGAAGGAATTCGAGCCGCATGAGGTTATCGTCAGCACGTATCAGGCGATTTCCGGCGCCGGTAAGACCTTCAAGGACTGGCCGGAAATGGTCGGCAACATCATCCCGTACATCGCGGGCGAGGAAGCGAAGTCCGAGAAGGAACCGCTGAAGGTTTTCGGCCATGTGGACGACGCGACCGGCCAAATCGTACCGTTCGAAGGCCCGCTGCGCATCACCTCGCAGTGCATCCGCGTGCCCGTGCTCAACGGCCACACCTCCACCGTGTTCATCAACTTCGCCACGAAGCCCACGAAGGAGCAGCTCATCGAGAAGCTCGAAAGCTTCTCCGGCGAACCGCAGCGCCTCGGCCTGCCGCACGCACCCAAGCAGTTCATCCAGTACCGTACGGAACCCGACCGTCCGCAGGTCAAGCTCGACGTGGATTACGAAGGCGGCATGGGCATCACCATCGGCCGTCTGCGCGAGGATTCCATCTTCGACTGGAAGTTCGTCGGCCTGGCGCACAACACGCTGCGCGGTGCCGCCGGCGGCGCGCTCGAAAGCGCCGAGATGCTCAAGGCGATCGGTTACATCACCAAGAAGTAAGTATCATGGTGAATTAAGGACGCCATCGCATCCACATAAGGGTCACGCTCTGCTTTGTTGTTTTCCTTTCCTTTCGGTGAGCGGGACTTGCGGATGCGATGGCGTTCCTTGTTGTGTGCGGCATGTCTGCGGAATCACACTCTGCGGAATCATTTCAACGGAATAAACCGGAACGAACGGAACGAAGGAGAACGTTTCTCATGAATGTGGTGCTCGACACCGAGCGGTTGATCCTGCGGCCGTGGACGCTCGACGACGCGCAGGAACTCTATCTTCTCGCCAGCAACCCCGCCGTGGGCCCGGCCTGTGGATGGGCACCGCACCGAAGCGTTGCCGAAAGCCGTGTCGTGCTGCGCAACGTGCTCATGGCGCCCGAATCCTACGCCGTGGTGCTCAAGGACACCTACATGATCATCGGATGCGTCTCGCTGCGCTTCCACCGCAACACCTTCACCCGTGACGACCTGGAGCCTGAGATCGGATTCTGGATCGGCGAGCCGTTCTGGGGCTTCGGTTACGCGGAGGAGGCCTCTGAAGCGATCATCGACCGGGCGTTCAACGTGCTTGACTGCGTGGCGGTGTGGGGCTGCTATTTCGACGACAACGAACGCGCCAACAAGGTGCTGTCGCGCATGGGTTTCATTTACGAGCAGACCGACCCGTGGGTGCGCACGACCACCGGCAACCATGCACGTCACCAGATGTGCCTGACCCGCGACCGGTGGCCGCAATATTGCCAGCGGCGGGCAGGGCAGGAGGGCAAGCCCTTCGCCGTCACGTTGTACTGAGGGCTGCGCTGTAGGTCACGCTGCACTGAGGCGTGCGAGGCGTGGCACCGGAATGCTGTGCTGAGGGCTGCGCTGTATCTGCCTGAGGATGCGCCTGCTTGTGCGTGCTATTTGCCCAGCGGCGTGAGGCCACGGAGCAGTTCGCTCGCCACATCGTCCACGGTGAGCGGCGCCATGCACGGGCACACCCGCGACAGCCTGCGGAACAGTGGCACAAGCCTGACGAGCGCATCATTGCGATCCTTGCCGTAGATTATCGACGGATTGATGATGACGACGTTCGGGTCGTAGTCCCGCAGATGTTTCACAATCGACCGTTTCGTGCGCCGGTACCGTGCGTTCCCTGCGCATCCGGCGATATAGCCGATTCGCGGGATTGCGTGGCGTTTGGCGAGGGCGAGCGTGCTTTTGGCGGCCTGCACGTTTCGCGCCATGTTCGTCTGGTCTCCCACAAGGTCAATGATTGCCGCGAATTGCGTATCATTCGGGAGCATCGACTCCACGGTCTTGACGTCCCGGGCGTTCGCCTCGATGACGTGCACGCGCGGGTTGTTGATGCAATTCTTCCCCGAACGGCACACAATCCAGAATTCCGCGCGCGGATCATGGGCGAGCCATTGCGCAGTCAGCTCACGCCCCACGTATCCGTTGCCTCCCAAGATGATGATGTTGCGCATGATCTCCTCCCGTCTCTCATTCGCAATCGTTGCATCACGCCGCCTCTGTCACCAGCGGGTTACTTAGTTACTTAACTGTAGGTTCAGATTGCTGATTTTTGCAACAGGTTCCGCGGTGGTACGGTTCCACAGCAGGATGTTTGGCGGCGGCGCATGGCGAACGTTGCATAATGGAGGCAGAAGGCGCACGTCAGAAAGCACACGCAGTGCATGTGCCCGTAAGAGTGCGCAATGTTCGCGATAGCGCATGGTGCCTGCAACAGTGCAGATACCCGCAGTGGCAGGCAACAAGGGCATACGCCCGAAAGTCGAGAAGGGAAGAGACGCCCATGGAGAAGCGGACGCAGGCGTCGCAGCCCCGCCAATGGCATGGCGTGAACCTAGGCAACTGGCTGGTGCTCGAAAAATGGATGGAGCCGCACCTGTTCGAAGGTCTCGCCGCCGACGATGAGAACGAACTGGCGCGCGAAGCGGATCCCGAGTGGCTGCAGCAGCGCATCAAGCATCACCGCGACCTGTACATCACCGAGGATGACTTCCGCCAGATCGCCCAGTCAGGGCTGAACCTCGTGCGCCTGCCCGTGCCCTACACGGTGCTGTCGAAGAAACCGCCGCTGGGCGGATGCTACCGTTACGTCGACAAGGCGATGGACTGGTGCGAGAAATACGGTCTCAAGCTGCTCATCGACCTGCACACCGCGCCCGGCGGGCAGAACGGTTTCGACAGCTCCGGCGTGATTGGCAAAGTCACCTGGCATCTAAAACCGCAGAAGGTCGAGCAGGCCATTGAAGTGCTCGAGGGCCTGGCGCGCCGGTATGGCACGCGGGAAGGATTGTTCGGCATCGAGGTGATCAACGAGCCAATCAGCTACACGGTGTTCCGTTCCTCACGCAAACGCTATGCGCCGCGCAATCCCAAGGACGCGGCGATCTCCACCTACGTGCCGCTGAGGTTCCTGCGGCAATACTATCTGGCATGCTACAAGCGGCTGCGCCGGTGCCTGCCGCCTGACAAGGCGATCGTGTTCCATGACGGTTTTCGCTTGGCGCATTGGAAGACGTTCTTCGCCAAGCACCATATGTCGAACGTGTATGTGGACGCCCACATCTACCTGTCCGCCGCCGAACGCGCGGTGAGGATGCACAATCCGCTCGCATATCGGCTGATTCTGGCGTTCGAACGCCATCGTCTGCGCGACATGCAGCGGCATGTACCCGTGATCGTGGGCGAATGGTGCGTGGAGAACGACTGGGCGAAGGACCTCGACCGCGGCGAGCTGACGGACGATGAGTTCGATGACGAGCAGCAGCGGCGTTTCGCCCTTGTCACGCGCATGCAGCTGGAATGCTTCGCCGCATGCTCGGGGTGGGTGTATTGGAGCTGGAAGCTCGAGCCATCCCAGCACACCGCGCCGGATGCGATGTGGAAGGAATGCTGGGACTTCCGCCGCGCCATGATGCACGGATGGCTGCCATCGGACCTGTAGGGGTTGGGCTTATGGAGGCTGATTGCGGGGCTTGATCGTGAGGCTGCCTGCGCGGGGCTGATTACGGGGCGGGGTAGACACGGCCTGACCCGGCAAGGGCGGACTACAGGGCTGGTGTGGCACAGGTCGCCAATACGCGCGCCCCGCCGCCTATGATGAAAATCAGTCCATGGAAAGGAAACCCCATGCATCAGCCGACCGTCAGCATCATCGTGCCTGTCTACAATGCCGAGAAAGGCATACGCCGCTGCGTCGATTCCATACTGGGGCAGGAATTCACGGATTTCGAACTGCTGCTCGTCGACGACGGCAGCACCGACGGTTCACCCGCCATCCTCGACGCCTACGCCGCCGCCGACCAGCGCGTCACCGTCATCCACAAACCCAACTCCGGCGTCTCCGCCACCCGCAACCTCGCCCTCGGCAAGGCAAAAGGCACCTACATCCAATTCCTCGACGCCGACGATTGGATCACCGAGGACGCCACGAAACTGCTCGTGCGATCAGCGCTCGAAAACAACGCCGACATGGTGATCGCCGACTTCTACCGCGTGGTGGGCGACGACGTGGCGCGCAAAGGGCAGATCGGCGGGGACGCGACCAGCCTCAGCCGGCAGGAATACGCCGACCTCATGATGAAGGACCCTGCCGACTTCTATTACGGCGTCATCTGGAACAAGCTGTATCGCGCCAGCATCATCCGCGACCATGGCGTGCGCATGGACGAGACCCTCAACTGGTGCGAGGATTTCATCTTCAACCTCGAATACGTGCTGCACGTGCGCACGGTGGCGGTGCTGCGCTCGCCGATTTACTACTACGTCAAGACTGAAGGCTCGCTTGTCTCGCGCACCGACCTGACGGACGTGGTGCGCATGAAGCGCACTGTGCTCGGCTATTACCGGGACTTCTACCGCAGCGTGTTCGACGAGGACGAATACAAGCGGCGCCGCACCGACATCTACCGCTACCTCGTGTCGTTCGCCACCGACGATTCGGCGATCGGCGGCATGCCCGGCACGACGAAGCTGGGCAGGGAGCGGGTGCCCGGATACGTGCCCGCCGGCGCGCAACCGAACCCGTTCCTTGGCGTGTATTGGGCGCAGCGCGTGCTCGACCGCTACCTCGATCGCGTGGCGGAGCAGAATGACCTGACCCTCAAGCAGGCGCGCATCATGGCGTATCTGCGGTATTGCCCCGGCGTGGTGGACATGGCGGCGCTTGCGGATTTCTTGCAGCAGACGCGCGCCACCACGATGGTGGATTTGCAGCGGCTCAATATGTCGGGGCTCATCGACCTGCAGTGGCGCGACGGCGGGTTTGAGGCATCGTTCTGTGTGCCGCGCGGCGAACAGGTGGCCGCAGGAATCGACCATGTCGCCGCGGATTTCGAGGCGATGCTCGCACCGGTGTTGGGTGCTGCGGATGGTGGCGCTGCGGGTGGCGCCAGTGGCGCGGGTGCGGCTGAGGACGCGCAATACGGCAGCGCGGATGCGGGTGCGCGGCACAGCGGCGCACAATACGGCGGTGCGCAGGATGCTCGCAGCACGGCGGAGCGGCTGCTCAACGGCGGTTTTGCTACGCTGGCGCAGGCGCTGAACAAATCATCCACCATGCAACTGGCCAAGAAAACCGCCGCAGCGAAGGAAGCGGCGAACCTCAAGTCGCAGAAGGCCACGCATCCTGGTGATTCTTATGCCGATGATTCGCATTCGGATGGTTCTCGTTTGGCAGGCATGTATCTGGGTGATTCGCATCCGGGCGACAATTCGCATCCGGGCAATTCACACTCGGGCAATTCGCGCTCGGACGACACGTCGTCGAAGGAAGCGGACAGAGAATCGCACACGGCGCCCCGCAGGGAACGCCACGTCCGCAAGTCATTGAAGCAGTCGGCCGAGGAAGCATTCGAGGAAGGCTGCGAGGAGGCCGCCAGGGAAGTGGGCGAACAGAGGGAGATGAACGAACAATGAACACCGCGCTCGCTATTGCAATCGCACTGCTCGCCGGTCTCGCCATGGCAGTGCAGACGCCCACCAACGGATCGCTCGGCGTGCTGTGTGCAGTGGAACGATCAAGCGTCGTGAACTTTCTCGGCGGATGGCTGCTGCTGGCACCGCTCGTGGCGTTCGCGGGCACCGGCGACCTGGCGCTCGCGGCGCATGCACCGTGGTGGCAGCTCCTCGGCGGCGTGTATGGCATCTACATCGTGCTCGCGGTGTCCGCGGCGACGCCGGTGCTGGGAGTGGCGCTCACGCTCATGGCCGTGATGTTCGGGCAGCTGACCGCTGGCATGGTCATCGATACGCTGGGGCTGCTGGACGTGGCGCGCCTGCCTTTCAGCCCGTTGCGTGCCGCCGGGTGCCTTGCCGTCGCGGTGGGCATCGCGTTCGTGTACGTGAGCCGGTGGAAGCTGGGCAAGGCCGCGGCGGTTGGTAGGGCTACGGCGAGTGAGGCT
>CAYVHC010000068.1:0-6343 GCA_964451025.1 uncultured Bifidobacteriaceae bacterium | reverse complement strand
CGTTGCGCTCCATGAGGATGTACTGCTTCATCTTCGGGTTCCAACGGCGGGTCTGGTGACCGAAGTGGACGCCAGCCTTGAGCATCTGGCTCATGGTGATCTGTGCCATGACTAACCTTTCTTGTCGGTTGTTTCCTAGCCATGCGAACTTGGGCGCAGCCCTCCCCTTGCGGATTCAGGCCGACCGACACAAGCCGTCGCCGACATGGCGCGTATTAGCGCACGATAGACAATGGATATGCGGATCGCCGGCCTGCGACTGCCGGTTCTCCACGGAAAACAAATGCGCCATGGATGATTGTACAGCCTGGGCCGCCCATTGCATAACGCCGCGTCGTTCACGCTGTGCGCATAATCCAACGCCCCGTCTGTCGCCAGCGGAGGCGAAAGACGGGGCGCGGGATGGACGTCACAGCGCAAGCGTCAGGCGGCGTGCGTGCGCAGGTAGTGCATAGCCTGGCGGCGTTCCTCTTTCTCGAGGCGGTCGATGTAGACATGCCCATCGAGATGGTCGGTCTCATGCTGGAGCATGCGCGCCATGATTCCATGGCCTTCAAGCACGACCTTGTTGCCCTTGAGGTCGATGCCTTCGACCTTGGCGTATTCGGCGCGACGCGTCTTGAACCACAGTCCGGGCAGGGAGAGGCATCCCTCGTCCCCGTATTGCTCGCCCTTGAGCTCAAGCACCTTGGGGTTGAGCAGGTAGCCGATCGTGCCGTCGATATTGTATGAGAACGCGCGCAGGTTCACGCCAATCTGGTTTGCGGATACCCCCGCCCTCCCCGGGTCGTCCACGGTGTCGAGAAGGTCTTGCACCAATTTCTCGATGCCCGGGGTGATTGTGTCGATTGTGTCGCAGGGGGTGCGAAGCACGGGGTCGGGGACGACTCGGATCTGACGGATTGTCACGGTTTGTTCTCCTGTCTGGTTCGCTCATGACGCGAATCTCGATTGCCGCCGCATGCGGCGTGGCTGATGCAGCTAGGAACGATTCTAGATTCTAACGTGCGCCAGATTCTAACGGGCGTCGTCCTTGTCTGCGGTGGCATTCGCAGTGTCTGCGCGATTGCCGCCATCGGCGCCTTCACTGTCATCGGCTGCGTCTGAAACCTGAGAGGCGCCGGACTCCTCGGAACCGGCCGATTCGTTCTTGGCGTCGGAGTCCTGCAGGCGTTCCTTCACCTGGTCCACATGGTCCCTGACCTGGTCGGCGGTCTGACCCAGGCGTTCCTTGGCCTGGTCAAGGTATGGGGCGATCGCCTCGATCGTCTCGCCAGTCTTCTCTTGCGCCAGCTGCCCTGCCTTGTCGGTTGCGGCGAGAACCTTTGCCGAGAACGGCGCGGGAATCGTGCTGGGCTTGGGAGCGTAGATGACGGTGTCGATGAGCGTGGCGTACACGCGCAGCACAGCGGGGCGCACGACCTTGAGGCTCGGCGTAAGGGTGCCGTCATCCTGCGAGAAATCGGTGCTGAGGATTTCGAACTTGCGCACGGATTCGGCGCGGGACACGTTCGCGTTCGCTTGGTCGACGTACTGCTGGATGAAGGCGCGCACCGCGGGGCTGGACGCCGCCTGCGACAGGCTCATCGGTTCAAGGCTGTTGGATTCCAGCCATGTGTTGAGCATTCCCTCGTCGAGCGTCACGATCGCGGAGACGAACGGGCGCCCGTCCCCGAGCACGACGGCCTGGGAGACGATGGGGCACTTCTGGATGGTCTCTTCCAGCGGCTCGGGTGACACGTTCTTGCCGCCGGCGGTGATGATGATGTTCTTCTTGCGGCCGGTGATCGCGATGTATCCGTCGTCGTCGATCGTTGCCAGGTCTCCGGTGCGCAGCCAGCCGTCGTCGAAAACCTCGGCGGTGCGCTGAGGATCGTCCTTGTAACCGAGGAACGTCATGCCGCCCTTGACCTCGAGCTCGTCATCATCAGCGAGTCGTGCGCTGATGCCGGGGCCGGGGCAACCGACGGTGCCGATCTTGTTGAGGGCCTGTGTGTTGACGATGCACGGCGCGGCCGTCTCGGTCATGCCATAGCCCTGGATGAACGTGATGTCATCCAAGCCGTTGAAGAAATGCGCGAGGTCCTCGTTGATGGGGGCGCCGCCGCAGGCCAGCCAACGAAGGTTGGGGCCAAGGGCGGAGCGCAGCGACCCGCCGACGGCGTTCTGGTAAAAGCGATGCGACATCATCTGCCACGGCGTGTGGATGCGACCTGCCTGCTCGTCGCGGTCCCAGCGGACGAAGTGCTTGGTGGCCTTGGCGAACACGCGCCCCTTGAAGCCGGCGCCGGCCTTCTGCGACGCTGCGTTGTACACTTTCTCGAACACGCGCGGCACGCCCAGCAGCAGAGTGGGCTTGAACTCGCGCAAATCGGCAAGCAGGTGATGGGCGTCGCTGACATAGCCGACCACGCCATTGCCACCCATCATCGTGTATTGGATGTAACGGGCGAAGCAGTGGGCCAACGGCAGGAACAGCAGCAGGCGCGTGGGTTCGGTGCCGCGAGCACCGCACATGATGGGCAGCACGTCGTAGCTGTCCTTGACGACGGTGAGGAAGTTGCGGCTGGAGAGCATGACGCCCTTGGGCTTGCCGGTGGAGCCGGACGTGTAGACGATGGTGGCGACGTCATCGGCGCTCACCGCGCTGATGGCCTCGTCCAAGGCGGCGTCATCGATGGAGTCGCCGAAGTCCTTGACCGCGTCGATTCCGCCGGCGAGGAAGTTGAACACATACCCCAGCCGTGTCTGGTCTTCCTTGCGCACGGCTTCCAGCGTGTGGGCCCGTTCATCGCCCATGCAGAACGCCACGGCGGGGTCCACGGCGCGCGTGAGGACGGTGGCTTGGGCGGGGGAATCGGTTTCGTAGATGGGCACGCTGACCGCGCCGATTGCATTGCAGGCGTAATCCACGAGGCCCCATTCGTAGCAGGTGGGCGAGTAGACGACGATGCTGTCGCCTTTGCGCACGCCCAGGCCCAGAAGTCCCTTGGCGATGGCGCGCACGGATTCGTCCATCTCGCGAGCGGTGACGTACTGCCACTGTCCGCGAGGCCCGCTTTTGAAGGCGGAGACGTTTTCGTCGGGGGCTTGCGCCGCCCGGTTGACAAGCAAAGAGTAAATCGTGTCGGCATCCGTCGTGGTGGAGACGGAGGGAATGGAGATTTCACGCAACATACGCACAAGTTTATTCATTTAGCCCGTTCGTGTTTTGTAGGTTTCGCCAATTGTTTGCTTTAGCCGATGTCGCACAGGTCGCAGATCCAGCGTCCGCCGCGGCGCACCCATCTCATGCTCGCCCAGCAGTTCGTCTCCCCTACCATGAGGGATACGACCATGTCCGCCCGGTCCGCGCCGAACGTCATGGCCCGCACGCGCAGCGGCACCACCGGGGATTTGGAACCGACGATGGATTTGAGACGGATGGCAGCGGGGAGGCCAAGCCAAGGCTTGTCGGCGTTGGGGTCGTCGTGCGACAGTTCCCCGAAGAGCAGCAGCCGCGACACGCTCACCGATGTCATGAAGCGATACAGCCCTGCCGGCGACAACCGTCCGCGCACCACGTCGATGGAAATGCACGCTATAGAGGCGCCGGCCATGCACACCCTCATCCCTTCGTCCATGGTGATGGCGGATTCATCGATGCGCACGAGTCGTATCACCACGGGAGCGTCATACACGCCGACCTTCACCGTCGCATCCCAATACCTGCCCACACCCCAATACTCGTTTGCATCCCCATGCCCATCCGCATCCCGATACTGGCTTTGCATGACCTCTACGGCTGCCGAAACTGCCGGGGCCGTCGCGTCACGCTGCCGCAGCATACCTGCCACTCCGTCCGCCAAGTCGCAGATCGGTGGCATCACGACATCCCGCCATCGGCGGTCGCATACCAATTCCTCTGTGCATTGCGCCACGCTCTCCGTCGTTGTGACGGCAGCGTTGCTGCCCGCAGGATGCTCCATCGCCCATCCCCCTTTACTTGCCTTTTACCAACCGTTGCATGCCGCCCCTCTGCGACACGCCTCGACAATCCGCCGCGCCGCCCATGACGGCTGCGCCGGATGAAGGAAATTATGGTCCTCTACGCAACCTGGCGCACCCGCGGCACGGGAATGGTCCACTATGAGCACCGGCATGCGGCTGCATGCACCCGTATCCTGCACAGGATGGTGTTTTTTGCGCACAGTGGTGTTATATGCGCATTGGGGGGCGACCGTGTGCACGAACACCCATATACACCGCTGCCTGTATGCAAAGGGCCTGCAGCGATGGCTGCAGGCCCTGATGTACTATCGCCGACGGCCCGCATGGGGCGCGGCGTGGATGGCGTCAGTTATGCGATGCGGCGACGACGACCTGTGCGCGCTGGAAGTCGTGGAGCTTCACATAGCCGGTGGACGCCATCGCGCGGCGGAGGGCGCCGATGAAGTTCGTGGAACCATCGGCCTGGTGGCTCGGCCCCAGCAGAATCTGTTCAAGCGAACCGACGGTGCCTACTTCGGCGCGACGGCCACGCGGCAGCGTGGGATGCACGGCCTCATGGCCCCAGTGCATGCCCAGGCCAGGGGCTTCAGCGGCGCGCGCGAGCGGCGTGCCGAGCATCACGGCATCGGCGCCGAGGGCGAATGCCTTGACAAAGTTGCCGGAGAATCCCATGCCACCGTCGGCGATGACCTGCACGTAGCGGCCGTCCGATTCCTCCATGTAATCCTTGCGTGCCGCCGCGATGTCGGCGATTGCCGTTGCGAGCGGCACATGGATTCCCGTGATCGTGCGGGAGGTGGAGACGGCGCCGCCGCCGCTTCCCACGAGGATTCCCGCGGCGCCGGTGCGCATCAGGTGCTTGGCCGCACGGTAGTTTGCGGCGCCGCCCACGATCACCGGCACATCGAGGTCGTAGATGAACTGCTTGAGGTTCAGCGGCTCATGCGTCTGGGACACATGCTCGGCGGAGACGGCGGTGCCACGGATGACGAACAGGTCCACGCCTGCGTCCAGCACGGTTTGGTATAGGTCCTGCGTGCGCTGAGGCGACAGCGCGCCCGCCACGGTGACGCCCGCGTCGCGAATTTCATGGAGGCGCTCCGTGATGAGCTGGGGCTTGATAGGCTCGGCGTACACGCGCTGCAGCAATGCCGTGGCCTCTTCCTGGGGGCACTGGGCGATTTCGCGCAAAATCGGCTCCGGATCGTCATAGCGAGTCCACAGGCCTTCGAGATCAAGGACGCCCAGACCGCCGAGCTTGCCCATCTCGATGACGGTGCTCGGGCTCATGACGGAATCCATGGGGGCGCCGATGACCGGGATGTCGAACTCATAGGCATCCACCTGCCAGGACGTGTCCACATCCTCGGGGTCACGGGTACGTCGGGTGGGGACTATGGCGACGTCGTCGAGCGAATAGCACATGCGGCCGGTCTTGCCCTGGCCAATCTCGATATCCTGAATCATGATTCCAAACCTACCCCGCCACGCTGACCGAAACGACGGCAAAGGCCGCATTGCGGAACGGCGGGGCCGCGCACACGCCGCGATGGACGCAATGACGCATCCGTAACGGGAATCGACCATAATGGGGATGTCATACGAATCTGCACATCCCCAAGGAGAAATGCATGTCGAAGATTGCAGTCAAGGGCACCGTCGTCGAACTTGACGGCGATGAAATGACCCGCGTGATCTGGAAACAGATCAAGGACCGGCTCATCCTCCCCTATCTGGACATCAACTTGGATTATTACGATCTGGGCATCCTCAACCGCGACGCCACCGACGACCAAGTGACGGTCGACGCGGCGAAGGCGATCCAGCGCGAACACGTGGGCGTCAAGTGCGCCACGATCACGCCGGACGAAGCGCGAGTCAAGGAGTTCGGACTCAAGCGCATGTACCGCTCCCCCAACGGGACCATCAGGAACATCCTCGGCGGCACGATCTTCCGCGAGCCGATCGTGATCTCCAACATCCCGCGCCTGGTGCCCGGCTGGACCAAGCCGATCGTCGTGGCCCGCCACGCATTCGGCGACCAGTACAAGGCGACGGACTTCCGCGTGCCTGGCGCCGGCCGCCTCACCGTCACCTTCACCCCGGAGGACGGTTCCGAACCGATCGAACACGTGGTGTACGACTATCCCGGTTCCGGCGTGGCGCAGGTGCAATACAACCTCGACGATTCCATCACCGGTTTCGCCCGCGCATGCTTCAACTACGGTCTGATGCGCCACTACCCGGTGTACCTGAGCACGAAGAACACGATCCTCAAGGCCTATGACGGCCGCTTCAAGGACATCTTCGCCAAGGTGTTCGAGGAAGAATACAAAGACAAGTACGAAGCCGA
>CAYVHC010000067.1:0-6358 GCA_964451025.1 uncultured Bifidobacteriaceae bacterium | reverse complement strand
GTGCTGCTCGCACAGCCTTCGGGTAGGCCGCTAGAGCCTGGCGGCGACGTCAGGTCGAGATGGATGGCCATCCGTCTGCCCAGCAGACGACAGAACCCGGGGTATGCGGGGTCTCTTCCACTTGTTTAGTTTGTATTCCGCGTGGATTCCGTCAGTCCGAATTCGTCAGTCACGACTCATCAGTCAGGTAGCGGCCGGCAGCCGCACGGAGATCCTGCGGCGAATGCCCCTTGCGGCCGCCCGCCGACCAGAACCTGCGCAAACGCGTCTCACGGTCCAGCCCTTGCGTGCGTCGGGCAGTCTTCTGCGCGAGTTCATCCGCAGCTGTGGCGAACCTCCCGGCATCCTCGGCGTCCTGCACCGCATCATGGGCGATGCGCCGAGGAACGCCTTTGCGCAGCAGCTCGCGTTCCGCGCCCCGGGCTCCCAACAAACGGCCCAGGCAATGCTCCACCAATCCACGCGCATAGGCGTGGTCATCAAGCAATCCGACACGAATCAAATTGCCCACGACCTGCTCAACAACAGAGGGGTCGTAGCCCTTGCCCACAAGACGCTCCTGCATATCGCGCACCGAGCGAGCCGAGGCGTCAAGAAGCCTCAGCGCCGCCTCCTGGCATGCATCCAGGTCATGCGCGTTGCGTTCACGCCTGCTGGCAGCAGAAAATCCATCCGAATCATCACCACTCGCCGTGCGATGGCCTGCGCTCTGCCACGGATCAGCGCTGCGACGGCGGCGGGCACGGCCGCCGCACCCCTGACTCCAGCCGCGCGATGAACCCACTGTGGGCCTTGCCCATTCCTGAGTGGCTGACCCTCCGAAGGATCCCCTCGAACGCAGCAGGCTCCTGCTCGACTGCATAGAAGACGCCTCGGAGCCACCACCGCCAGCATCGGGTTCTTCGCCATCGGAATCCCTCTCACTGGATTCCTCAGCGCCGGTTTCCTTGGAATCAGCTTCACCGGAGGCGCTTCTCCCCATGTCAGGCCTGCCGTGAGAATCACGCGCAACAGTGCTTTCCGGATCAGCGCTTCCTGTGATACCGCTTTCCGTGATACCGCTTTCCGTGCCGGTGCTTTCTTTTCTGGTGGCTGCCGTATCTGTTGAGATCACGGCAGGGTCGCATACCCGAGGGTCCACTCCCCTGCCGCGTAGAAATTCCTCTGCTGAAATCATGCCAGTGTCAAAATCATGCCTGTGCCGCAGTCATGCCGGATCACGCTTGAGCAGCCTTGGCCGCGGATGCTGCACTCGCAGACGCTGCGGCCGAGGATGCTGCGCCTGCAGATGCCGCGTCCTGCCCTTTGCCTGCGGTGTCGGCACCAGCCGCATCGCCCTTGGAGACGGAGGCTTTGTCGTCACCCTGCTTCGTCGAATTGGCGTCCGTGGTCTCGGGCTCGGAGGTGAGACCGTAGGCAACACGGATCTGGCGCTCCAGATCATCGCAGATCTGAGGGTTCTCCTTGAGATAGAGACGGCACTTCTCGCGGCCTTGCCCCAGCTGGTCGCCGTTGGCGAGCGTGAACCACGAACCAGACTTGTGAATGAGGTCGCATTCCAACCCCATGTCGAGGATGCTGCCTTCGCGACTGATGCCCTCGCCATACAGCACGTCGAATTCGGCGGACTTGAAGGGCGGAGCCATTTTGTTCTTGACGACCTTGACACGGGTGCGGCTGCCGATGGCGGAATCGCCGTCCTTGATTGTCTGGATGCGGCGGATGTCCATGCGCACGGACGAGTAGAACTTGAGAGCCATGCCGCCGGTCGTCGTCTCGGGGTTGCCGAAGAACACGCCGATTTTCTCGCGAAGCTGGTTGATGAAAATGGCCATCGTATTGGTCTGGGCGAGCGCCGGCGTGAGTTTGCGCAAAGCCTGGCTCATGAGACGCGCCTGCAGACCCACGTGGCTGTCGCCCATGTCGCCTTCGATCTCGGCCTTGGGGACGAGCGCCGCGACGGAATCGATAACGATGACGTCAAGCGCTCCGGAGCGCACGAGCATGTCGGCGATTTCAAGCGCTTGTTCGCCGTTGTCCGGCTGGGACACGATGAGCTGATCGGTGTCAACGCCCAGCTTGCGTGCATACTCGGGATCAAGAGCGTGCTCGGCGTCAATGAACGCTGCCACACCGCCGCCCCGCTGGGCATTGGCGACGACATGCAGCGCGAGGGTCGTCTTGCCTGATGATTCCGGGCCGTAGATCTCCACCACCCTTCCGCGGGGCAAGCCTCCGATGCCCAAGGCGAGATCCAACGCGATGGATCCGGTGGGGATGACGTCTACCTGCTGATGCGGGTGATCGCCCAGGCGCATGACAGCGCCTTTGCCGTAGCTTTTCTCCACTTGTTGAAGCGCCGTGGCGAGAGCCGCCGCGCGATTGTCCTGAGGCTTTCCGCCGCTCTTCTTGGCGGTTTGCGCAACCTTGGGCGCGGATTTTGCAGCCTGTGCAGCCATTGGGTCTCCTGTTCCTGTTTCATGCGGTGGTCAGCCGCTTCGGTCCATCGCCGAAGACGGTAATGGACAGGGTACGCTCATCCGGCTTCACCGCATGGCCTTTATGGCAAATGGGGATAAAAGCGGGTCTCATTGCGCACCTGCGAACCAACTGTGCACAAGTATAGTCGAACAATTGTTCGAATCCAATCGACACGCCGAAGAAAATCTGATGCCTGACGGCACCACAGCGCCATCAGGCATCAGAACGATTCGTGCGACCCATCGCGCAAGCACCATCCATGGCCGGCATGCGCGCGCACCGTCGGAAGGGATGCGCAGGGCGGGCCCGGCAGGTCAGCGCGCGGGCATGGGCGGGGCGTTGTGGTCCTTGCCCCAGCGTTTGGAATCGGGGATGTCCATCTGGTCGCACAGTACGTTCCACACGACACGGGGCTCTTCCCCATCGGCAAGGGCCTCCACCACCGTGCGGTCGTCCAGTTTGAACAGACGTTGGTCCCGCGACAGCGACCTGCCGTAGCTTCTTCCGAAAACCTCTTCGAGAAGCTCCCAGAACTCCCGTTCACGCATCGACATGGATCAATGCCGTGCCAAGGAATCGGCGTGGGCGACGCCGGCCTGCTCGGCGCGGGCGACGCGCTCGGCGATCATCGTGAGCACTTCGGAGAGCTTGACCCCCAGCGCCTGGGTGATGGAGACGAGCAGCTCAGAGCTGGCCTCCTTCTGGCCACGCTCGACTTCCGACAGGTATCCGAGCGACACGCCGGCCTTCTGAGAAACCTCGCGGAGCGTCTTGTGGTCGGATGTGCGCAGCTCGCGCAGCACCTCGCCCTGGATCTTGCGCAGCGAGAACATGGAATCGGACGGCGCCGGCTCCGCGACGGAACGTGCCTGCACCTGCGGCGCCTGCTCCGTTGCCTCGGCGTTCACGCCCTTCTCCCAGTTGAGCCTCGCCTGCTCGCGCTCCTCCCGAATGCGACGGTTGCGCTGGGCGAGAAGAATCTGCTGGCGGCGCATTTCGATGGCGCGCCTCTGCTCGGGGGTGAGCTCACGGGTCATGCGACTGGCGGCGACGGACTCCTTCGCCGCAGCAGCGCGCATGGCGTCCTCCTGCTGTGCATTCCTCGTCTGCATCACATTGAGCGTATTCATCATGTGTACCCCCGTTCCTTTCGTTGTGTCCGTGATTGTCCTCACCGGCTGCGTCATCAGGCCGGCATTGTCGTTGTGCGTTCTCGTAAGCTCCTTCCCAGCTTTTTCATGTCAACACACAGTATATCAAAACTTGAGTGCTTGTATAGCAAGTTTTTGTGTTTTGGTTACCTTATCACATACCGACGCGACACACCATGCCGCACGGCAAACATATGGAGAAATGCGAGCAAACTCACATTTTCTCTTGCACTTTCTTTTCTCGTGCGATTTCTGGCTCCACGCCGGCATGGGGCCCACGCAACGCATGCGGGGACGGCATTCACAGTCCCAGGCGCCCGGCGAGCGACTCCAGCACGTGAAGCACCACACCGCGGCGCACCTGTTCGCGCGTGCCGTCGAGATGAAGCTCCTCCGCCTGGGCATCCAAGCCATGAGGTCCTGGCAGTGCAAAACCCACGTAGACCAAGCCAGCGGGTTTGTCACCATCCGGCCCCGGACCCGCCACACCCGTGGTCGACAGGCCGATGACGCAACCGCGTCGCGAATCCGGCACGGAATATGCGGCAACGGCGCCCACCGCCATCTGCTTGGCGACGTCGGGATGCACCGCACCTTCGCGTTCCAGCAGCGCGGAATCCACTCCCAGGATGTGTGCTTTGGCGGCGATGGCATAGGTGACGGCGGAGCCCAGGAACACGTCAGACGCCCCGGGAATCCGCACGAAGGCATCGGCCAGCAAGCCGCCCGTCAGCGATTCGGCGCTGCAGATGAACAGGCCGCGGGTGCGGCACGCGTCCTCGATCCGCTGGGCCAGGTCGTCGCATTCGGCGCGTTGCGATTCCATGGATTGCACTTCGGATTCCTCATGCTCGTATGACATAAACCCATCCTTTCCCAGGCTTTTCACTGTGCACAGGGATTCTCGGGAATCCCCATGCCAGAGACTCCCTGATTGATACCGTTGTCCACGGCATGCGACCGCCGCGACGCGTCAGGACTTCCTGCCAAAAGCGCCCGCCCGCTTCACCTGCGCCACATACACGCCGCCTGAATACAGGCACAGCACGAGGGCGACGAGCACGACCGCATACGACAGCCAGTAGTAGAACCCTTCGAATCCCGCGTTGTCGCCCACCAAGCTCCACATGGGGAAGATGACCATGCCCAGGCCAATGCATTCGAACAAGGTCTTGAGCTTGCCGGCGCGATTGGCCGCGATGACCGAACCGCCGGTGTCGATGATGAAGAAGCGCATGATGGTAATGCCCAGCTCCCTGATGAGGAACAGTGCGGTGATCACCCAGCCGCCCGGGTTGAGTTCACCGAACGCGGCGAGCATCACCAGTGCGCCGCACACAAGCAGCTTGTCGGCGATCGGATCGAGCAGCTTGCCCAGTTCGGTCACCTTGTTGTATTTGCGCGCCAAGTATCCGTCGAGCTTGTCGCTGAGAGCCGCGAGGACGAACAACACGAACGCCGCCCACCGTGCCCCGATGCCGCGCGAACCGTCCGGCCCTCCGATTCCCAGCATGATGAGGAACACGACGACGAGCGCTATCCTGCCCATCGTGACGAAATTGGGGACGGTGCGCCATCCGTCCAACAAGGACGGACGATTTGATTGCTGCTGTGCCATCGTTGTCTCCTGCCTGCGAAATCCGCGAGTACCTGCCTGCGCGAAACGGCCGAGGTCTTCTTCATGAAGGTTTCCTCTTCGAATCCTGTGTCGCCGTTTCACCACCGATTAGACACTATCACCTTCAGCGCGATGCACTGTCACGCAACGCCGTCACGCAACGCTGTCACGCGCTATCGTGCGCCACCGCCACACAAAGCGCACCACCTGTGCAGCTACACACATGCAGCCGCACACATGAGGCGCACACATCAGCCATGTGCCTTACGAAGAGAGCTCAGTAATCCGCATCCGCCCCGCCGTAGGAACCATAGTCCGCGTACGCATCCGCCGGGGGCTCCTCGTCGCCCGGCCGCCCGGACGCGCCGCCGAAACCGTCGGCTGAACCCGCCGCTGAACCGTCGGCCCCGCCGCCGTCGCCTTCCAGCGAATCCGACTCGCCGCGTATGAACGCGAGCACCTGGGGCAGGTCGTCGGGTTTGACGAGCACTTCACGCGCCTTCGAGCCTTCGGAAGGCCCCACGACGCCGCGGGATTCCAGCAGGTCCATGATGCGCCCCGCCCTGGCGAACCCCAGATGCAGCTTGCGCTGAAGCATTGACGTGGAGCCGAATCCCGAGGTCACCACCAGGCGGGCGGCTTCGAGCAGCTCGTCCATGTCTCCGCCGATGTCCTCGGTCGCCTGCGCCTGCGCTTCCTTCTTGTCAGCCTGCTCGGCCATCTGGGTGATGTCCTGTCGGTACGCGGGCTTGCGCTGGTGGCGCACGAAGTCCACGACCTTACGAATCTCGGATTCCGAGACCCACGACCCTTGCACGCGGGTGGGTTTGCTGGCGCCCATCGGCAGGAACAACGCGTCGCCTTGGCCGATGAGCGTCTCGGCGCCGATGGAGTCGAGGATGACGCGCGAATCCGTGGCGGAGGACGTCGCGAAGGCAAGGCGCGAGGGGATGTTGGCCTTGATGAGGCCCGTCACGACGTTCACGGACGGTCTTTGCGTGGCGAGCACGAGGTGGATGCCTGCGGCTCGGGCAAGCTGGGTTATGCGCTGGATGGAATCCTCGACCTCGTTCTTGGCAACCATCATGAGGTCTGCCATCTCGTCGAC
>CAYVHC010000066.1:0-6624 GCA_964451025.1 uncultured Bifidobacteriaceae bacterium | reverse complement strand
TATCGACTTGCTGATGCCCGCCCGTTGGGCGCACGTACGCACGACCTCCCACACGGATTGACGGGAGATGCGCGCACCGCGCTTGTTGAGAAAGACGGCTTGCAATTCCTGCCCCTTGCTGCGGGCGCGCGCCTGCAGCACAGGACGGGCGGATTCCAGATACCGCTCCATCGCCGTGACCGCATACGAGCCCATCGGCACGAGCCGTTGCTTGCTGCCTTTGCCGGTGACGCGGGCGAGGCGTTCCTCCAAGTCCATGTCGGTGAGGTCCAGCCCCACGGCTTCGCTCACACGGCAACCAGTGGCATACAGGAACTCCAACAGCGCACGGTCGCGCAATGCCACCGGATCGGTCGGCTGCCCCGCCGCCTCCTCGGATCCCTCATGATATGCGGTGTCGGGGCACGCCGCCTGCAGCAACCGCTCGACCTCGTCAATTGTCAATACGTCCGGCAAATCGGATGCCGCCTTGGGAGGGCGCACGCCCAGCGTGGGATCGGCCTGCACCAGCCCCTCGGAGATCGCGAAACGATACAGTTCCCTCACTGCGGACAGCCGCCGCGCCACGGAATGCGGCGCCTCGCCCGCCAGCGACGCCACGAAATCCTCCACATCGCCCCTGCCGACGGCATCCAATGACCCGATGCCCCGGGATTGCAGGAACTCTCGATATTTCGCAAGGTCGGCGCCGTAGGCCAGACGCGTGGCGTGCGCCAATCCTTTCTCGACCGTCACATACCCCAGGAACCTGTCAATGACCTCCGCGACGCCGCCACGGCCCTGCTGCCGGCCCTGCTGCCGACCCGGTCGCGTGTCATCCAGCATCATGCCGCCGCCACGGTCGGGGCGAACGACGCCTCCGTGCCGTGCAATGCGCCGCCCTGCGTATCGCCCTGCACCTCACGCAATGCGCTCTCCACGTCCCGCGTGATGTGACAGGGTCCAGCCCGTTGCGACGCATGACCTGCGCGGGGTCGAAACGGTCAATGTATTCCTTCGCGAAGCCATAGGTGAGCACGCGCATGGGCGTGGGCGCATAGAAGGCGGCGACTTTCTGGCCGAATCCACCGGAAAGGATGCCGTCTTCGAGCGTCACGACCATGCTGTGGTCGCGCTGCAACCCACGCAGCAGCGTGTCGTCCACACCGGAGAGGAACAGCGGGTTGATGAGCGTGGCGGTGATTCCCAGCGTGCGCTGCAGTTCGTCGACGACCTGCTCGCCCAAATGGTAGAAGTCGCCTGCCGCCACCACCGCCACATCACTGCCCCGCTGCGTCACGTCGAAATGGTTCGTCTGCGAGTAATCATGGCGCACGGCGCGCTGCCCCGAATGCCTCATCTGCCCAGCAGGCACGCGGATCGCGACAGGGCCGTCGGTCTGCGCCACCGACCATTCCATCATTGCGTCCAGTTCCTCCACCGTGGTGGGCGCCAGATACACGAGGCCAGGGATGTTGCCGATCATCGCGATGTCGAACAATCCCAGGTGCGTCACGTCGTTCGCGCCCCAGATGGAGCCGCTGGCGATGCAGAAGGTCGCCGGTGAGCCGTTGACGCACACATCCTGCATCATCTGGTCATAGGTGCGCTGCAAAAAGCTCGAATACATGCCCACCACCGGCTTGCCGCCGCCCTTGGCCATGCCTGACGCCATGGCGATCGCCTGTTCCTCGGCGATGCCCACGTCCACGAGCTGGGCGCCGGCCTGGGCGCGACGCTCGGGGGTGAAGTCGAAAACGGTGGGTGTGCCGGCGATGATGCCGGTCACCTCCGGGTCCCGCTGCATCATGCGCAGCAGTTGGTCGCCGGCTTCCGTCTGGTATGTGCGCTGGTGCGGTGTGAGGGACTTCCCCGTCGATTCGTCGAATGCGGAATGCCAGTGCCATGCCTCTTTGTCACGCTCGGCGGGCGCATACCCCAGGCCCTTGCGCGTATGGATGTGCACGACCACCGGATGGTCGACGTCCTTGACGGATTCGAAGGCTGCGATCAGGGCGTCGATGTCGTTGCCCTTGTCGACGTAACGGTAGTCCAGCCCCAACGCGGTGAACGGGTTATCGGGGCTTGTGCCCTGCGATTCGCGAAGTTTGGCAAGGCTGCGATACAGGCCACCGTGGTTTTCTGCGATGGACATGCCGTTGTCGTTGACGACGATGATCATGTTGGAATTCAGTTCGCTGCCCACGAAGTCAAGCCCTTCCAACGCTTCCCCACCGCTGAGCGAACCGTCGCCGATGATGGCGACGACGTTGCCGCCGCCGTGGCGCATGTCGCGTGCCTTCGCCAGGCCGCTCGCCAAAGAGATGGACGTGGAGGTATGCCCGGTGCGAAACAGGTCGTAGTCGCTTTCGTTCGGTTCGCTGAAACCGGAGACGTCGTTGTATTTGCTTTCGTCGAGGAATGCGTCCTTGCGGCCGGTGAGCATTTTGTGCGTGTAGCTTTGGTGGCTGACGTCGAACACAATCTTGTCGTCGGGACCTTGGAACACGTAATGCAGGGCGATGGTCGCCTCCACGAATCCAAGGTTCGGCCCCACGTGGCCCCCGCGCTTGGAAAGCTTGTGAATGAGCGCACGGCGGATTTCCGATGCCAAGGCGACCCGCTGCTCGCTCGTCAATGCGAGAAGGTCATGCGGTCCGTCGATTGTCTCGAGATACATCGGAAAATCCCCTTTCAGTATTCACGGGTAGCTTACACGCGAGAGTCGCCACTGGACACCCAGCACCACAAATCTTGGCGAAATCTTCGCATTCGACACGCCCCACGGCGCAATGAACGTGTGCTTGAATCACGATACCTGTCGTAAAAACGCCATGTCCATCTTACACAACGCAAAAGTCCCGCATCATGATGATGCGGGACTTTCCCAAAGTCATACCATTGCACAGGCACATCGCAGCACAGACACGCACAGGTCAATGCCGATGCGCCTTGCAGCAGTCAGCTCAGGCGGCGACCGGAGCGTTCACATCCTCGGGCAGAGCGGCCTTGGCCTGTGCCACGATGGCGGAGAAGGCAGCCGGGTCGTTCACGGCAAGCTCAGCGAGGGCGCGGCGGTCGAGTTCGATGCCGGCCAGGTGCAGGCCCTGGATGAAGCGGTTGTAAGTCAGGCCCTCGTTGCGCACGGCGGCGTTGATACGAGAGATCCACAGCTTGCGGAAGTCACCCTTGCGAGCCTTGCGGTCGCGGAAGTTGTAGTTAAAGGAGTGAAGCAGCTGCTCCTTAGCGCGACGATACAGGCGAGAGCGGGTACCGCGGTAACCCTTCGCGCGCTCGAGCGTTGCGCGACGCTTCTTGTGGGCATTGACTGCGCGCTTGACACGTGCCATGTTAGTTCCTCAGCTTTCCTTAAAATCCGTAAATCTACTGTGCTCCGGGCCTATCACAGACCGAGCATCGTCTTCATGTTCTTGCTCTGCGAGTTCGCCAGCACGCCATCCTCGGAAAGGTGACGACGGTTGCGAGCGGACTTGTGCTCCAGGTTGTGGCGCATGCCGCAGCCTGCGTGCATGAGCTTGCCGGAACCCGTGACGCGGATTCGCTTGGAGGCGGCGGAGTTGGACTTCATCTTCGGCATTGCTGCCCTCCTTGTTTGTTTTCTTCGGTTAGGAAGCTTGTGGCGGCTTGGGGCTGGGACACGGCGTTGCATCGCAAGCCGTGCTGCTGGCCGTGCGGCCGCGCTGTGTGCGGGGCGTTCAGCGCTCCGGATGACCGGAACGGGAACCAGACCTGCCGCCGGAACGCGAACCGGACCTGCCGGCGCCCCTACCCGACTGGTGGTGGTGAGCGGACGGCTTGGGTGCCGAAGGCTTGGGAGCGTCATGATCAGCCGTGGCCTCCGGTGCGCTGCTGGTTTCCGGGGAAGCCTGTGCGCTTTCGGCCGGCGCAGGATCCGCAGGCTTGGAGGCTGCGGCTTGTGCGGCTGCTGCCTCGACCTTTTCGACGGATGCCTTTGCTTCGGCTGCTGCCTTGGCCTGCGCATCCTGCTTGGCGGCGAGGCGGGCGGCCTGACGGGCCTGGCGCTCAGCGCGGGACTCGGCGCCACGGCGCCTCTGCTCGGACTGGGTGTGCACCTTCTTGCCCTTGGGCGCAAGCGTCATGATGATGTTGCGACCCTCTTGCTTCGGCTGGGACTCGATCGTGCCGTATTCCTCAACCTCGGCGGCAAGGCGGCGCAGAAGCTCGACACCGCCGATGGGGCGGGACTGCTCACGACCGCGAAGCATGATGGTCACCTTGACCTTGTCGCCACCGGAGAGGAAGCGGATCACATGACCCTTCTTCACCTCGAAATCGTGGTCGTCGATCTTCAGGCGGAAACGGATTTCCTTGATTTCGGCGGTGCTTTGGTTGCGGCGAGCCTCACGAGCCTTGATCTTCTCGTTGTACTTGAACTTGCCGTAATCGATAAGCTTTGCCACGGGCGGCTTGGCGTTAGGCGCGACCTCGACGAGATCGAGATTTGCCTCACGCGCAAGGTTCTGGGCGACGGAGGTGGCGATGACGCCGACCTGCTCGCCCTTGGGGCCGATAAGGCGCACCTGCGGAACGCGAATCTCCTCGTTTATGCGTGGTTCGTCGCTGATGATAACTCCAATCCTCGTTGCGTTCGGATTGTGAGGATTCCCTGTGCCGTGCTGTTGACCCGACCGCTCGCCTGCCATTCCCACCATCGGAAGTCTCAAGCATTTGCGAATCATGACGCACCAGCGACCTTCGCGACTCATCGCGCCGGCTTTCGCTTCGTGCAACGCCATGGAACACGCTTCTTTCATCTTGCGTGACCCGCAAGCGAAGCGCCACAGCCTCAAGCTGCCATCCATACGTGGCGTTTGCCATGACCGTCCGCAATCCATCGTGCATCACAGCGTGAGCCACGACAGCATCATGAACAGCCATGTGCCATGACCCGAAACCTCCAGGGCTTCCAGGTGGGACCAGACAACCATCAAGGATGCCTTGCAATCCGCTTTCTTGATTTCTCAAGCCTTGAGTAGTCTACCACACCACCACCCCGGCGTGTCGCGCAACAGCTGTCTCGGTGACGATGAAGCCGAGAAAGTCCCACCACGCAGCTTGATCCTCGTCGCGCTTTTCATTATTATAAGATTTGTCAAAAGCAAACATTTGTTCGATTGCGGGGTCTGATGACTGAGGAAATCAAGGTTGCCGAGCTATTTGCAGGCGTTGGCGGATTCCGACTAGGACTGGACGGATATTCGAATCCCCAGCACCCCGAGTTCACTCTGCCCGCGGCTGGACCATTCAAGACGGTGTGGGCAAATCAATGGGAACCCGACGGCAAAGAAAGCAGACAGTTTGCTTGGCGCTGCTATGAACAGCGCTTCGGCAAAGGAAGCTGCGTTAATGAAGACATCAAGGTCGTACTCGACCAATATGAAAGCGGAGAGCGCACCATCCCCGACTTCCAAATGCTCGTTGGTGGCTTCCCCTGCCAAGATTATTCAGTGGCAAAGCCACTTGCGAAGGCCGGCGGCATCGAAGGCAAAAAAGGCGTGCTGTGGTGGCAGATTTACCGACTATTGCAGATGCGCAAGCCCAAGTATGTCTTGCTTGAAAATGTTGACCGTCTGCTGAAATCTCCTGTAAAGCAACGTGGCAGGGATTTCGCCATCATCCTGTCGTGTTTTGCGGCCTTGGACTACTCCGTTGAATGGCGCATCATCAACGCAGCGGACTATGGCATGCCACAACGCCGTCGTCGTGTCTATATCTATGCAGTTCAAACCGACAAAGAGTGGGATTTGAAGGATCGTCTTGCAACGAGCGGCGTGGAGGCCCGAGCCTTCCCTATCGAGACGGACACGATTTCTGAGACGAAAACCTTTACCATCCCCACCGACCCGTATGAGGCAACCCAGACTTTTGGTCTTGGAGACAAAACCTCTAAATTCGGAAATGCCGGAGTAATGCAAGGCGCAACCGTTTTCACCGCCCGCTGTGACGCTCATTGGCAAGGCAAGCCGACAGTTCTCGGAGACATCATCGTGCCTGACGACGAAGTGCCCCAGGAGTATTTCATTCCTGAAGATAAGCTCGATAAATGGCGTTACTTCAAGGGCGCCAAACATGAATCCCGAATTTCTGCAAACGGACACCCTTATGTTTATTCAGAAGGTGCGATGGATTTTCCCGACAGCCTCGCCAAACCTGCTCGCACGATTCTCACGGGCGACGGTGGAGCCGGCGCAAGCCGCACGAAACACGTAGTGCAAACAACGGATGGCCGTTATCGTCGCTTAGTCCCCGACGAGCTTGACCAAGTGCAGATGTTCCCCAAAGGATGGACAAATTCAGGAATGAGCGATAGCCAAAGGGCGTTTTGCATGGGCAACGCTCTGGTCGTGGGTATTCCGCACGCCATCGGCACGGTAATTGCCCACGATGCCGTAACTCACGCCGACTGATTCATTCGACCGGCAGCGGCGCGAATTGCCCACCCTCCTCATTTGACAAAAGCGCCGCACAATACGCGCGTCGCAATGGCGAGAGCCCCTTGCAGCGTATATTGTGGATTCAACAACAAGGGAGAGGGCGTTGACAGCCCACACTCCCTTACAGCACTACATGCCAGGAGGGCATTGTGTCCCTCCTTCAAAGAGG
>CAYVHC010000065.1:0-6648 GCA_964451025.1 uncultured Bifidobacteriaceae bacterium | reverse complement strand
CCAGGGCGCGGTGCATCGAACGCCGCCTTCCGCTTGTGCTAGTACAATTTATCAATGACTTCACACGTCAGGACCCATAGAAGAGGAGATATTCCGTGACTTTCTTCAATTCCATCAAGTCCGCCGCAACTGGAATGGCCCAGAGAGCTCAGCGACTTGGAAAATACTCGGACGAGACGGCATCGGGATTCGGCAATGAGGCCGAGGCGGACGACGAGGTGATGTCGCCTGAGGACCTGGCGAAGCTCCCCTGCACGTCCTGGTGGGCGCCCGACTACCCCACGACCACCTACATCAGCGAACAATCCGGCATGCTCACCGCCACCACGAAGGGCGTGGACGAGATCGACGACGACAAAACCGTCTACAGCCTGTATGAGGACCGTGCGTCGCGCATGCCCGACGACCCGCTTTTCACTTTCAAGCGCAACGGCGAATGGGTGACGAGCACCGCCGCCGAGACGCTGGCCGACATCCGCCGCATCGCCAAGGGCCTCATCCACATCGGCCTGAAGAAGGGCGACGCCGTGGCGTTCATGTGCCACACCAGCTACGAATGGGATGTGTTCGATGCGGCCGTGCTCGCCATCGGCGGCGTGATCGCCACCGTGTATGACACGGATTCCGAAGAGCAGATCCGCAACATCGCCAATAATTCCGATGCGCGCGCGGTCGTTGTCGAGACGCGCGACATGGCGGACAAGTGCGAGGGCATCGAAAAGGACTGCCCCACCGTGCAGCGCGTGGGATGCTTCGAAAACGGTGATCTGGACGCCCTGCGCGCCTACGGCGACGCAATCAGCGACGGCATGCTCGACGAACGCATCGCACAGGTGCACAAGACCGACCTGTGCTCCATCGTCTACACGTCCGGCTCCACCGCCGCGCCCAAGGGCGTGGAGATGACGCACGAGCATTACCTGCAGCTGGCATACAACCTGCAGGCGTTCGTACCGGACATCGTCAACGACCCGGACGGCTCCATCCTCATGTTCCTGCCCCAGGCGCACACGTTCGCACGCGCCATCAACTACGGCGTCGTGGGCGCCAGCATGCACGTCTACATCGCCACCGGCATCAAGACGCTCATCGGTGACCTGCAGGTCGCCAAGCCCACCGCGCTCATCGTCGTGCCCCGTGTGCTGGAGAAGGTGTACAACGCCGCATCGCAGAAGGCCGGCCATGGCCCGCAGGGCTATGTGTTCGCCTCCGCCGTCGACACGGCGCGCAAATACATGAAGCAGACCGTGCGCTGTACGAGCCGCTCGTCTATTCGCCGCTCAAGGAAGCCTTGGGCGGTCGCGTCAAGTGGCTTGTGTGCGGCGGCGCTCCGCTCGACCCCGAGCTTCTGACCTTCTACCGCGGCGCCGGCATCCCGGTCTATGAGGGTTACGGCCTGACCGAGACGACCGCCCCATGCGCGTTCGCCCCGCTGGGCACGCCGTTCCGCCCCGGCAGCGTGGGCGTGCCGTTCCCCGGCTTCTCGGTGCGGCTTTCCGAAGAAGGCGAAATCCAGCTGCATGGCCACAGCGTGTTCCACCGCTATCACAAGAACGCCGAGGCAACGAAGGACGCCTTCACCTCCGACGGATGGTTCGCCACCGGCGACCTGGGACGCCTGGACGTGGACGGGTTCCTGTACATCACCGGCCGCAAGAAGGACCTCATCATCACCGCAGGCGGCAAGAACGTGTCCCCCGCCCCCATCGAGGAGGCCATCCAGCGCAGCTCCATCGTGTCGCACGCCTTGGTGCTCGGCGACAAGCGCCCGTTCATTTCGGCGCTGATCACGCTCGACCCCGACACTCTCGGCAGCTGGCTTAAGGCGAACGGTCTTGATTCGAACATGCCGATTGACAAGGCCTGCGAGAACGGTGCCGTGCGCGCCGAAGTGCAAAAGTATGTCGACTTGGCGAACGAAGGCGTCTCGCGCGCCGAGTCCGTGCGCAAGTTCATCATCGTGCCCGAGGACTTCACCCAGGCCAATGGCTTGATGACCGCGTCGATGAAGGTGATTCGCCCCAAGGTCATCAAGCGGTATTCCAAGCTGCTTGACACGCAGATGTACGTGCCGCGCAAGAAGTAGCCGCAGCAGGTAGCGGCAAACCAACCGCTGCGTGGTTTTCCATGCCGGCAACAACGCCCCGTCGTATTGTGCGACGGGGCGTTTCGTAAGCGCCAATGTCGCGGTTCGCAGTTGGTTCAGGGACGGCAGGTAGAATAATGCACAACCAGCCGTGCGCGGATGTTGCACGGCTGCACCAGCTACTGCCAAGGGAGGCTGACATGAGCTTGAGGAACGGAATGAAAAATGGAACCGTGAAGATCGGCGTGCTCGGTCTCGGCCGCATCGCCCAGCACATGGGCGAGACGCTCCGCGCCATGCGCCAAGACCCCCGCTACTCGCAGCTCGTGGAGCCGTATGCCTGCGCCACAAGGAACGATGAAGCACGCGCCCGCAGTTATGCCGACACGTTCGGCTTCGCGAAAGCGTATGGCAGCTACGAGCAGCTGCTCGATGACCCCGAGGTGGACCTCGTCTACATCGCCACGCCTCATGTGTTCCACAAGGATCAGGCGATCGCGGCGATGCAGCACGGCAAGAACGTGCTCGTCGAGAAAGCCTTCACGCTCAACGCACAGCAGGCGCGGCTCGTCATCGAGGAATCGCAAGACACCCGCCTGCTGTGTGCGGAAGCAATCTGGACGCGGTACATGCCCAGCCGCACGCTGCTCGTGCAGGCGTTGGAAAGCGGCGTGATCGGCGACGTGGTGCAGATGCATGCCGACCTATCGTATCCCCTCACCCACAAGCAGCGTCTCGTCGACCCGGCGCTGGGCGGGGGAATCCTGCTGGATTGCGGCATCTATGCGCTCAACTTCGGCGGCATGATCTACCCCAATGCCAACGTGACCCGCATGCTCAGCAATGTGGTGATGAGCCCCGAGGGCGTCGACCGCACGTTCCAAGCGTCGGCGGTGCTGAGCAACGGCGTGCTGACGTCCAGCTCGGCATCCATGCTGTGCGCGTCCCCGCGCCTGGGCATCATCCAAGGCACAAAGGGATACATCATCGTGGGCAACATCAACAATCCTGAGTACATCGATGTGTATGGCGCCGACCACACGCTCATCCAGCGCATCACGCCGCCCGAGCAGCTCACCGGTTATGAGTATGAGGTCGCGGCAGCGGCACAGGCGGTGTTGGACGGGCGCATCGAATGCGTGCAGATGCCGCATTCGCAGACCATCCACATGCTCGAAGCGATGGACGGACTGCGCGCGGACTGGGCGATGCGCTACCCCGCTGAAAGATAAACAGCAGCGCTTGTTGTGGTGACTTTATGGAGCCACCACAACGGGCATTTATTGCATCATGAAACCGAGGCGGTCGAGCTGCTTGGGGTCGGACTGCCAGTTCTTGGCGACCTTGACGTAGATGTCCACGTTCGTCTTCATGCCGACGATGCGGTTGATCGGCGTGCGCAGCTTCTTCTTCACATGCACGATGTGCTCCGCCTTGCGACCGATGACGATGGGCTTTTGCGAAGAACGCTCCACGTACAGCGAAATGGACACGCGCGCCTTCTGCGGGATCTGCTGAGCTTGCTTATCGCGCGGGGCCTGCTGGGCCGGCGATTGCGTCTCCCCTGTCGCTGTGTCTGAATCCGATCCGCCGTTGGATTCCTCGCCGTCGGGTTCTTCTCCGTCAGAGTCCTCATCCTCAGCGTCCTCGTCAGATTCCTCAGGCTGGGGGTAGTCGATGGAATCGACGACGACCGCAAGCGAATGCGGCAGTTCGTCGGTGAGTTCCTCCAGCAGCACGCCGCGCACGAGCTCGGCGATCTGGCTTTCCTTGCTTTCCTCGCTGATCTGCTCGGTCGGATACAGCTGGGGCCCCTCGGGGATCGTGCCGACAAGCACACGCACCAGTTCGTCCACGTTGTCTTTGTCTTGCGCGGAAACGGGCACGATGTCGGTGAAATTGGCGAATTGGTCAATCTGCATGAGCTTGGTCATGAGTTCGCCGCGGGAGAGTAAATCGATCTTGGTGACAACCGCCACGACCGGCACACGCCACGTCCAGGTGCCGTCATCGTCCTTCTTGGCGAATTCGCTGCGCAAACGGGAAAGGATGCGACGGTCGCCCGGGCCGATCTCTTGGTCCGCGGGCAGCAGGAACGCGATGGAATCGGCATCGGCGAGCGAGGCGTCCACCATGTCGTTGAGCCGCTGGCCCAGCAGCGTGCGCGGACGGTGGATACCGGGCGTGTCGACGAGCACGATCTGCGCCTGCGGGAGCGTGAGGATGCCGCGAATCACCTTGCGTGTGGTCTCCGGCCTGTTGGAGGTGATGGCGACCTGCGTGCCCAACAGCGCGTTCATGAGCGTGGACTTACCCACGTTCGGTCGGCCGACCACCGCCACGAAGCCGGAACGGTGCGGTTGCGAACCGGCCTGGGCTGCGGATGCTCCACCGGTTTCGAAGCCAGTCTGCAGGGTGTTGTTGTCTTCGGTTGCGTCAGTCACGCGTGTCCTCGTCTTTCCGTTCGGTGTTCCTATGATCGCCGCTGGTGCGGTCGTTGTCATTCCTGTCGTTGGTGTGTATGGTGCGCAATGCGTCCGAAAGCTGTGCGTCCTCGTCGTCATTGGCATTATCCGCCCTGCCATCGAATTCGTCGCCGGCGGGCTCCACGAGGATCGTCGACACTTTCTTGCGCCGTCCTGCGGAATCCACTGCGGTCAGGCGCAGGCCTCGCGTCACCGCGGAGGACCCGACGAGCGGCACACGCCCCAGTGCTTTCGTGAGCAGGCCGTAGACGGTGTCGACATCATCTTCATCCAGGTCGATTTCGAAAAGCTCCTCGATGTCGGACAGCGGCGTGCGGGCGGGCACCTTCCACGTGCGGTCCCCGACTTTCACCGGGTCGGCGTGCTGCGTGCGGTCATGCTCGTCCTCAAGCTCGCCCACGATCTGCTCAATTGTGTCCTCGATGGTGACGAGGCCGGCGATGCCGCCGTATTCGTCCACGACCACGGCGATATGCTGCCTGCTGCGCTGCATTTGGTGGAACAGGTCATCCACCGCTTTCGTCTCAGGCACGAGCATCGGCTCGCGTGCGATCGAGTCAACGGTGCGGGTCGCCGCCTGCGGGTTGAAGGTGACGGCGCGCACGGCATCCTTCATGTAGGCCATGCCGACGAGGTCATCGACGGATTCGCCGATGATGGGCACGCGGGAGAATCCGGAGCGCGAAAACAGCTTAAGGGCCGATTGCAGCGTCTGGTCACGGTCGATGCAGATCATGTCGGTGCGCGGCACCATGATTTCGCGCGTAAGCGTGTCGGACAACGTCAGCACATTGCGCAGCATCTCGGAGATTTCGGGATCCATGTCGCTGGTCTCGGCGAGGCGATCGATCGTCGCCTTGCTTTGCTCCAGCTGGAGCTTCTCCAGCTCCTCGTCGTCCGACAGCTCCTGCACATGGTGCTTCGTATGCCGGTCCCTGGCGAACGGGGCGAGCGTCACGGCGATGCGCGCCAGCCGCGAATACCGCAGCAGGCATTGCAATGGCTGCGCCGCGCCCATCGAACGAGGGCGCACTTTGACGGTGACGATGCCGAACAGCAATGCGAACACGACGCCGCTGAGCACTTCCACCCACAACGGCGCCCCACACAGCCCTGCGACGACCGCCACGAGCGTGCCGGTGATGATGTTGCACAGCACCCTGAAGAACGTGCAGGCGCCGCCGGTGGCGTACCGGTCGTCGATGAGGCGCTGCACGTGGTGGATGCGGTCGATGTGCTTCATGCGCGTGAACTGCGTCTCATCCGACGTCTGTTCCTCAAGGATGAGGTTGTTGAGGCTGGCGCGCGTGACCTGGCCGACGGCGGATTCCACGGACGCCATGATGAGCGACAGCCATGCCAGCACAATGACGACAAGTGCGATCGCCACGATGATGGCGATGTCATAAGCCTCCAACGGATGCATGCTACGCCTCGTCCTTATGGTCGCGATCGTACTTCGCCAGCAGGTCGGGCGCCCCCGGCGGCAGCGTGACATCGGTGGTGAGGCCGGGCCTCATCGCTAGGAATGTGAGCAGCAGCTGGCGCTGCAATCCGAACATCTGCCGTTCCTGCTGCGGCGTCGTATGGTCGTAGCCCAGCAGGTGGAGCGTGCCATGGATCTGCAACAGCATCATCTCCTCGAGTGTGCTGTGGCCGGCGGCCTGCGCCTGCTGGCGCGCCACATAAGGGCACAGCACGATGTCGCCGAGCACGCCTTCGGGACGGTTGTCGCTGTCGCCCGGCCGCAGCTCGTCCATCGGGAAGCTCATGACGTCGGTGGGGCCTTTCAGGCTCATCCACCGCATGTGCAGTTCCGCCATCGACTCCGGGTCGTTGAAGATGACCGTGAGGTCGGACTGGGTGCTCACGCACATCTGGTCCATCGTCCACACCGCCAGGTCTGAGAACAGCTTGGGGTCGATGACCCATTCGGTTTCGTTCAATACGTCGACGCTCATCGGCTGCCTTCCTTCGCATGGTGTTCCTTGTGGGAAGCCGCATACGAATCATAGGCGCGCACGATCTTGCCCACCAAGGCGTGGCGCACCACGTCGCGGGTGTCGAGATGCACGA
>CAYVHC010000064.1:0-6737 GCA_964451025.1 uncultured Bifidobacteriaceae bacterium | reverse complement strand
GTGCTCCACCGGCTCATCGAGGCCGCCGACGGTGATGTCAAGCGCGCTGAGCGCGGCATCATCTACATCGACGAAATCGACAAAATCGCGCGCAAGACCGGCGAGAACACATCCATCACCCGCGATGTCTCCGGCGAAGGCGTCCAGCAGGCCCTGCTCAAGATCATTGAAGGCACAGTCGCGACAGTGCCCATGGAAGGCACGCGCAAGCATCGCGAGCAGGAGCAGGTGAAACTCGACACCCGCAACATCTTGTTCATTTGCGGCGGGGCGTTCGTCGGCCTCGAAGACATTGTGCGCGGGCGCATGGGACGCCGTTTTTCAGGATTTGGCGCGGACTGGACCAAACAGGACATGCCATCCGACGACGTGCTCGCGCACGTGACGGCGGATGACCTGGAGCAATTCGGTCTGCTGCCGGAATTCATCGGGCGCCTTCCCGTGGTCACCACCCTGCATGGTCTGGACGCCATCGACTTGGCGCGCGTGCTCGCCGAACCCCACAACAGCCTGGTGCAGCAATACCGCAAGCTGTTTGCGGCTGAATCCGTCAAACTTACTTTCACCAAGGAATCCATCGCCCAGATCGCACAGACCGCTGTCGATCGTGGCACCGGTGCCCGCGGGCTGCGCTCCATCATGGAGCAAGTGCTGCAGGCCCCCATGTTTGAGATTCCGGATCGCACTGACGTGGCGGAGGTCATCGTCACCAAAGCGGCGGTCGAAGGCAGCGAGCAACCCCGATACGTGCTCAGGGATCAGGAGCTGCGCTCTCCCATTCCATCGCAGCGCGAACATGCCAAGCCTCAGCTGGCATTGGCGCGGCGCAGCATGAATCATCCCGCCGGCGCAGGGGTGCATGCGGACGCCGACGTGCGCACTGACACGCAATCAATCGCGTAATTCAACGAATTTTCTCTTTTTCTCCACGGATTCCTCACATACACTGTGAAGTCGGCCTAGTCGACAGGAGGAACCCGGTGATCGACAAAAGGCTTGTCGCTGCTGTGCCAGGGGCGCGGCGAGGCATGCAGGTTGGCGCCCAGCGGCAATGAGAATCGTGGTGCTTGAATCGGTGCCGCTGAAGGGGCAGGTCGGCGGTGACGGAAAGACAAAAGGCTGACAATCAGTAGCAAGGCGGGTTCCCAGTTCTTTTTCAGGCTTTGCATATCGGATTGTGCGGTTCATGCACTAGAGGTAGTACGGCGAAACATGCGGGATGTTGCGTGGGCATCATGTGGGTGAGCGCCGCCCTTCCCACTCGCCGCCCGCCAGGCAGAAAGGAACCGGGATGTACGCACGTCTGATGACGGACATGGAGGATTATCAGTCCAAGGGCATCAATCCCAAGCGGGTGGAGAATTGGGAGAATTCGCGGCGCAGCCCATGCGCGAAGGATTGCTGGGAAGCATGGGATTTCGATGTCACGCTTGATGACGGGGCGGTGCTGTCCCTGCGCGTGGCGACGAAGGACGGCGTTTCGATCCATTCCGCCAAGGATGCACCGGTCATCAGGCTGTTGCTGGTGCATGGCGACGGCACGCTTGTGCAGGCGTCGCGCAGTTTCGCGGCTGCTGACTGCACGTGGGATGAACAGGAACTTGACATCCACTGCGATGATTGCGAGTTGCGCGGCACATTGCGTGGCATACGCCTTGCGGTGAACGCGTTGGAAGTGCGAGGGGCGTCTGCACCAGCACAAGCAGCGGAAGCGGCGGCTGAATTTGCTGAATCAGTTGAATCAGCAGAATCAGAGGAAACAGCGGAAGCAGCGGCGGAATCCGCTACGATTTCGCTGGATCTTGATTTCACTGCGTTGACGCGTCCGGTGAGGCCTGCGACGGGCATCCTTGATATGGGCCATGACGGCAAGCGCATGCTCGGGTGGGTGTGTCCGATGCCGTTGGCGCGCGTGGAAGGAACGGTCGTCATTGGCGACGAGACGCATGCCATTGCCGGCACCGCGCGGCATTCGCATGCGTGGGGCACCGTGACACCGTCCCGCGCGATCAACGACTGGCTTGTCGTCAGTCAGGATTTCGGCGAACGCATGGTGATGCTTCTCGACGCCACGTCATCGTCGCGCAGCGGTTTCATTCGTTTCCCCGTGATCTTTGTGATGAACAAGCGCGGCAATCTTCTGTATTCCAACACGCTCGACACGGCATGCACCGCCGAGACCGATGATTGGTACAACGATCCGGAGACCGGCACGGCCTTCCCCTCCGCAGTCGCCTACAGCTTCGACACTCCTGACGGGGTGACGTTGCGCTATGAGTTACGCGGGGAGGGGCCGCTGTACGCTCCGGAAGTGCGTCCTTGCGGTAGCGGTGCATGGGGACTGACGAAGTTTTCGTGCATCGACGCACGCTTCCGCGCCGCGGGCACGCTTTCCATTACGTCCCCGGACGCTTCCGGCGTCGCATTGGAAACGCAGGGTGCAGGCGATGACGGCGATTCGTATGATGGCGATGATCTGCACCTGCGCACCGCTATGTGGACGGGCGAGACTTGCTTTGCGTGCGGGTTGGCTGGCAAGACGTTCAACGTGGAGCATTCCCCGCAGATAACCACCGAGTACGCGTTCGGGAACTGACGCAATGGGGCGATTGTGCTCGTGCCCAAGACTCAATGCCCCACCCTGACAATGGTCGAAGCTGATTGGCGGCCGTGGTTTTGGGTGGGGAGGGTGCGTAGGTGCAGGGGTTGGGGAAAGTGGGGAGGAGTAGATACAGGAGTAGGTACGACGGATGGTTGGCGGAAGGCGTCTGATAAAAATAAAACCTGACAACCATGTGGTTGTCAGGTTTAAATGAGCTCCCGCAGCTGGGCTCGAACCAGCGACATTCTGATTAACAGTCAGACGCTCTGCCAACTGAGCTATGCGGGAATGTCCATGAGCTGTCTTTCAACCGCTCACAAGAAGTAAATAATATCCTGCGAACGGCTGATTGCAACTTCGGCGTGTCGCGTTGGGGGAGAGGGGCCGCAGGTCCCTGATGATGTGGGGTGGCGTATCGAATATGAGCTGTTTGGTCGCGGGGCTCATTGCAACCAGAAGGCTCCATCGGCGGCGTGTGACAAGGCATGAGGCGGATGGGTGTTGCGGGGAATGAGACCGGTTTGGGGCGTCACTGATGGCGCTGGCATGAGATGCTGCGAAACGACAGTCCGTGGTGCGTGGCGCCTGAGTCTGGTTGCCTGAGTCTGGGCTTCCGAGTCTGGGCTTCCGAGTCTGGGCTTCCGAGTCTGGGCTTCCGAGTCTGGGCGAACGCTGAAATTGTGGATAACTGTTGTACAAAGTGCCGGATGTGTTCAAAGACGGTCCACATTGGTCCAAAACCAGCCGATCATGGCCTTGGATATGCCAGCATGACTGTCATGACACGACATCGTAATTCCCCAGCCGCGCGTGATGCGTTCTCGCGTGTGATTGCTGCGGTGGGCATCGTCATCTGCTTGGTCGCGGCCCTTTATGGCGGCCTGTGCTTACAGCCATCCGACGGGCGGAACGCTGCAATTGGCGTGGTGCACAGCTGGGATTGTGACATGGCCGATGCCCGGTCCATTCATGCCAGTGGCGACAGTGCGGCGAGCGCGACGTCTGTGCATAACCGGTTGGTCGCCGATCCGGGGAGTGTGTCGCCGCAGGCCTCTCCGTGCTTGGTGCGTATGATCTGGCCGGTATCGACGGTGCGATCGCCTTCACAAGTGATTCGTCAGTTCGATGCGCCGGCGCAGCCATGGCTTCCGGGGCATCGAGGTGTCGATCTTCCGGTGACGTCCGGGATTGAGTTCGTCGCGCCACAGGATGCGACGGTGCGGTTCGCTGGTCGCGTGGCGGGTAAGGACGTTGTGTCGCTGACGCTTGATTCGGGCTTGGTCAGCACCTTCGAACCGGCACGCACGCGGTTGAGCGTGGGGACCCATGTGCAGCGCGGCGATGTCGTGGGGACGGTGGGAGGAGAGTCGGACCATTGTGGGGACTCGTGCCTGCACTGGGGTGTAAGGGCTGCGCGAAATGATTATCGCGATCCCGTCTCCTACGTCGGGATGCGCTTCATTGGTCTCAAGCCGGATGCTGACACTGGCTGAGCGTCGTACATGGGGGTTGCGTGTCGGCGCATGGCATGGTGACGGGGCCTTGGGCAGGGCATAGCGTGAGGGGCATAGTGTGTGCGGAACGGGATGCTCGGAACGGGATGCGTGCCGAACATGAGCAAGAGGCGTGAGAACCGGGGTGTCTTCATTGAATTCGTCCCTATTGCAACGGTTTGTAGGTTGTGACAAAACCGACTCCTGAAATTTGTGGCGCGCCTCATGGAGCAGCACGGCCGTTGCGCGATAATGTACAGCTAGTTTTACTGTGGGATTTCCAAGCCCGTTCGGTCCGAAGCCTCTGTCACAGCGGCATGCAGCACTTCAGCCGCTGGATGAACGGCCTGAGTGGTTCGGGGCGGTGCTGGGCAACGAGAGAGGACCATGATGCTCAAGGAATACACCACGCCATTGAAGGAATCCATCGACGCAGACAAGAATGTGTTCGATCTTCTGGCGGACCGAGCACAGCGCACACCGGAACAGACGATCGTCGCATACCGCGGCTCAGACGGCGAATGGACCGGATTCACCGCCACCCAATTCCGTGACCTTGTCGTCGCCATCGCCAAGGGGCTCATTGCCAAAGGCCTCATGCCCGGCGACAGCGTGGGCATTCTCGCTCACACGTCCTGGCAGTGGACGGCGCTGGACTTCGCCATCATGTCGGTCGGGTGCGTGACGGTGCCGATTTACGAAACCGATTCCGCGCTGCAGATCCGATCCATTTGCAACGATTCCACGATTTCCTATGTGTTCGCCGAAGACGATGAACAGCGCGACAAGGTGGAATCCGTCAAGGACGAATGTCCCACGCTTAAGGGCGTGTATGTGATGCAACTGGGTGCCATTGATGCCATGGTCGAATTGGGCAAGGGCGTGGGCGATGACGAGTTCTCGGAACGCGAGACCGCCACGCACGGCGTCATGCTCGCCACCATCGTCTACACGTCCGGCTCCACCGGCACACCCAAGGGCGTGGAGCTCACGCACGCCAACTTCATCTACTGCGTGCAATCCGGATTCCAAACCCTGCCCGAAATCACTTACGAACCAGGCAACAGGCTCGTGCTGTTCCTGCCGCTGGCGCATGTCTTCGCCCGATACATGCAGTTCTTGTGCATCGGCGGCAACAATGTTGTCGCGCTGACATCCAATTTCAAGACCATCATCAAGGACTTCCAGGAATTCCGCCCCACCTACATCCTTTCCGTGCCGCGAGTGTTCGAGAAAGTCTACAACGCCGCCACCCAGCGTGCCGGATCCGGTTTCAAGGGCCGTGTGTTCGCCAAGGCGGCAGTCGCCGCATACCGGTGGAGCGTCACCCAACAGGAAGGCCGCAAGCCCTCCCCGGCGCTCCGCGTCAAGCACGCGCTGTATTCCAAACTCGTGTATTCCCAGCTGCTCGAAGTGTTCGGCGGCGCACGGTGCGCCATCTCCGGCGGTGCCCCAATCTCGCGCAAGCTCGCCCATTTCTTCAACGGCATTGGTCTGCCTCTGCTCGAAGGCTATGGCATGACCGAAACGTGCGCGCCGTCCGCCGTCAATACCTTCAGTGCCTTCCGCATCGGAACCATCGGACGCCCGTTCTGCGGCATGACTTTCGCCATTGCCGATGACGGCGAAGTGTGCATCAAAAGTCCCTCCGTCTGCCGCGGTTACCACAACCATCCGGAACTCACGCGTGAGCAGATCCATGACGGTTGGCTGCACACAGGGGATCTTGGCGACATCGACGATGAAGGCTTCGTGCGCCTGACTGGCCGCAAGAAGGACCTCATCATCACCGCCGGCGGCAAGAACGTGTCCCCGGAGAAGCTCGAATCCCAGATCGTCACAAGCCCCCTCATCGACCACTGCCTCATGGTGGGTGATCGCAAGCCGTTCGTTGCGGCGATCGTTACGCTCGACCTCGAAGGCGTCAATACGTGGCTCGTCAGCCAAGGCGGACGCCCGTGCGAAAGCCTGGAGGAGGCCGCGAAGAGCCCGCTGGTGTATTCCGAGGTTGACAGGGTCATCAACGAGGCGAACGAGAATGTGTCGCGCGCCGAGTCAATCCGCAAGTTCGAGATCGTCCCGGATGAGTGGAACGTCGACAACGGCATGCTCACCCCCAGCCTCAAGACCCGTCGCGCGGTCATCACGAAGCATTACAAGGATTTCATCGACCAAGTGATCTACGCGCCGAAGAAGAAGTGACGCGTGCGATACGCACAAGGCCGGTTGCGCGGGGCAAAACTCACGCAACCGGCCTTGTTTTATTAGCCGTATTCCCTTTTCCGCGTCACAGGCCTGCGTCAGCCGCAGACACATAGCCCCTGTCGATGAGGGAGCTCTTGATGTTATCGGCGGTGATGGCGAGGAGCGTGCGCTGCAGGACGAAAGTCTGCGCGGGCGCCGAGGATGCGCGGGCTGTCGAGGATGCGCGGGCTGTCGAGGACGCGCCGGCTGTCGAGGACGCGCCGGCTGAGCTCGAATCCGATGAGGCGCTGGACGTGCTGCTGTCATCTTCGCTGAGGGAATTGACCTGAGACGTGAGGTCGTGCAGCGACGTGCCCTGTTCGACTCCACGGGCTATGCGCGCCAGATCCTGTGCATACCCCTGACGGTCTTCTAAGCCTGTGAGCCATTGCTCCCCG
>CAYVHC010000063.1:0-6959 GCA_964451025.1 uncultured Bifidobacteriaceae bacterium | reverse complement strand
GACACCATCGACACCGGCACCGTCACCGAACCAGCCGCCTTCACAGTGATGGAGATCGTGGCGGTCTTGCCGTTGGACGAAGAGGCGGTGATGGTGGCGGTGCCAGCCTTGACACCCTTCACCAAGCCGGTGGAGGACACGGTGGCGACCGACGAGTTGGAAGACTTCCACGACACGGTCTTGTCCGTCGCGTTATCAGGCTTAACCGTTGCGGTGAGCTGGGTGGTGGCGCCAACGGTGACGCTGTCATTGCCAGACACGAACACGCCCGTCACCGCGACGGAAGCCGCGGCAACCGTCACCTTCGCGGTAGCGGTCTTGCCGTTCGACGAGGAGGCGGTGATCGTCGCGGTGCCCGCCTTCACGGCCTTCACCAGGCCCGTGGAGGACACGGTCGCCACCGACGTATCGGAGCTCTTCCACGTCACCGTCTTGTCCGTCGCGTTGCTCGGCGCAACCGTCGCAGACAGCTGCTTGGAGCCACCCACCGTCAGAGAGACGGAGGTCGGGGACACGGTCACACCCGTCACGGCAACAGTCGGGGCGACGCAGGTCACGTCGGAGAGCGACGTGTCGCCCACCTTCCAGCTCATCGTGCCGCCGTTGTAGTCCATGCCCGGGGCCTTGTCGGCCGGGTAGCGGTTCGTGGAGCTGCCGTTGTCGCTGAAGATTACCTTCACGCCGCTCGCCATGTTGTCGGGCACGTCGTAGTAGTAGCCCGACTGGCCGCAGCTGTCCGTGCCGGAGATCTTGGTCAGGGCCACGCCAGGCCAGGTCGCGTTGCTCACGGCGCTCGAGCCGTCGCCCGTGTACATGTAGGCGTACACGGTGGACCAGCTCGGAGCGGTCACATAGATGCGGTTCTTGGCAACCGGAACGGTGCCCGTCACCGTCACCTTGATGGACGCGGTCTTCGTGCCGGCCTTCGCGGTGATCGTGGCGGTGCCCGCCTTCTTCGCCGTCACCGTGCCATCAGAGGCAACGGATGCAACGGAGGAGTCGGAGCTGGACCAAGAGACGGACGCGGTGGAAGGATCCACGGTTGCGGTGAGCTTCTTGGTGGTGGCGCCGTTGGAGATGTCGGTCGTGTAGTCGGCCTGGTCGATGGCGATGGAGTTCACGGTCGTCGTGCTGGTGCCGCAGCTCTTCTCAGTCCAGGAGGTGCCACCATCCCAGTAGTAGGTGCCGTCGATCAGCAGACCCGCGGCATCAACGCCCTGGGCGGTGTCGGCCGGGTACTTCGTGGAGGTGCCGGTTTGGCCATCGGTGAAGATGATGCGCACCGTGCCTTCGAAGTCAGACGGAACCTCGTACTTGTACATGCCGGCATCGCCGCAGCCGTCGGACGCGGTGAGCTTGGTCATCGCGACGCCAGGCCACGCGGCGTTCTGCGTCACAGTGGAGGCAGAGGAATCATCGACGTACACGTACGCATAGAGGTTGCTCCAGCTGGCGGGCTTCGTGGCGTATGCCACGCTCACCGCGTTCGGGTCCTTCTTCTTGTAGGTGTACTTCGAGGTGTAGGTGTTGCCATCGGAATCCGTGGCGTTGAGGGTCAGCGTGACTGTGTTGCCGACGGCGGTGGATCCACCGAGCGTCACGACCTTGCCATTGGAGAAGGAACCGGAGGCGCCTTCGGACGTGGTGTAGGTCGCGGTCTTGCAGTTGCTGCTCGCGGTAAGCGTCACGTCAAGCGTGTTGGTGGTGAAGGACTTGCCGTCCGCCACAGAGGCGCCTATGGAGCACAGATTGGTGGAACGGTTGTAGAACACGCTCACCTTGCCGCCCTTGGCGGTGCCGGAAGTGATCGTGCCGTTCGAAACCGTGATCGTGCCACCGTTGACCTCGTCGGTATAGGTGCCGTTATCAAGCTTCACGGCCGTGCCGGAAAGGTTGACGTCGCCACCCATGTTCGCGATGGTCACGCCATCGTTGAGCACATTTCCATCGGACTTGTAGCGCTCAATCATGAGGCAGGAGTTGCTGCCGCAATTGGCCATATACTCGGCATTGCCATCCATCTGGTTGCGGAAGTGATTGACCGCCGCCACCTGCGGATCCTTGAACAGGTCGGAGCCCTTGTCACCGAGCTTGGTCTGCTCCGTGTACTGAGCGTTGTTGCCGCCGGAGCCATAGGGGCGATCGAAGAACAGCGGGGCGCCTTCGGCGCGAGCACCGATGATGGCCCAGCCCATGGTGAGCTGGTAATCGGTGATGCTTACGGAAAGCTTGTCGGTGTTCGCATAGTTATCGTGAGATTCAACCCATGTGACGAGGCGATCCGGATTGACCGAGGAACTGTAGTTGCCCAGGCTGCCGGCATTAAGGTTGCTGTTCTTGATGGCGTCACGAATCGTGTAGCCGTACTGAGAAGCCGTCACACCGCCGCCGTTGGAGGAAGCATTGGAGAAGAGGTTCGCGTAATCGTTGTCACGGGAGATGGAGTCCTGAAGCACCTCGCCGTACTGGTACTGCGCGCCGTTGTTCAGGATGTACGTCCAATAAGGCGAACCATTGGAATCCGAGGGGAACTCGCCTGGCAGCTCGATATGCTTGGCCGCATCGAAACGGAAGCCATCGGCGCCGTCCTGCACAACCTCCTGCAGGAAGCTCTGCATAGCCTTGCCGTTGTCGGGGTTGTTCGAATCGATGTCCCACAGGCCGAGCAGGCACTTGTGAGTGACCTTGTAGCGGTCGCCCCATTCATTATCCCCGACACTCTCGTGTGGGTGGTACAGGCTGGCGTTCGCCCAACGGCCCTGAATGGCGTTGAAGTCGGCGGTCATGTGGTTGGCGACGACGTCCACAATGATACGGATGCCGTATTCATGGGCCTTCTCGCACATCGCCTTGAACTCCGCCTCGGTACCGACCACGAAGTTGCCAACGGACGTGTCGATCGGCTGGTACACGTAGTACCAGTTCTCGTCGAACTTCATGCCGTTGGCGGTGTTCTGCTTGCACTTCTGGATCGGCTCCGTCTGGATCGACGTGTAGCCGGCAGCGGCAATGTCTGCCATGTTGGCGGAGATGGTATTGAACGACCACTCCCACGCGTGGAGAATGGCGCCGTCCTTCATTTCCTTGGTGAGGCCGTACTTGTTGCGTGCGGCTTCGAATGTTGCATTGCCCAACGTGCGGTCATAGCTGGTAGTACTTACTGTAGCTGCCGAGGCGGTGGACGCCACAGATGCCGCAATAACGCCACCGGTGAGCAACGTCGCTACGGACGCGAGAAGGCCAACGGCCTTCCTCGCCAGGCCACTACGCCTAGTGTTCCCTTCCATTACTGTCCTTTCAGACGGAAATGAATAATTGTGTATCTTTCTCAGGGGCTTGCTGCTCGATGGAACCCTTCTCATGGCTGCAAACGCTGCGCGCCATTGCCAGAATCCCCGCGAACTGCATCCACGGAGTGCCAAGGCAACCGCCTGGCACCTTGACCGCACCCGTCTTCGGGAACAGTCAAAGCTATGTACAAGGATACTACATTTTCGCGGAAAATAGTACGCAGCAAGATAGGAGCGTCATTCGAATCCGCGAAATTCTTGCGCAGCGCACTTTTTCTCATTTTGCCCGAATCTCACCGCCCATATAAAATGGACTATGTTTTGGCATGCAAGCACTGTTAGCGTGCCAAAATCTGGTGGTCTGTCTTCCGGCCGTATGAACGCCGTATGCTCATGTCGGTGAGAGACAAACGGGAGTCGCAACAAGACGCAGTGATGCGCCGTGACAAACGCAGAGGCTGCGCATCAGCGTCTCCACGCCAGGGAACGTCGAGAGAATCACTCATTCGGAAGGAACCGACATGGGGCATGACAGTTGGCATGTCAGTGTGAGAAGAAGAATCATCGCACTCTTTGTCGCGCTGGCAACTTTGCTGGCGGGCGGCATCATCGCGGCGACAGCTACAACAACGGCTTCCGCCGCCACAACCTCTACGCGCGACAGCTATTCGAGCACCGTGGGCAATTCCACGTTCGAAGCCGCGCGCAACAAGTATGGCCTCGCCAAGGAAATGCGTGACGGCGCCACATTGCACGCGTTCGAGTGGTCGTTCAAGACCATTGAAGAAAACATCCCGGATATCGCCGCGGCGGGTTACACATCCGTGCAGACCGAGCCAATCCAGAAGATCAAGGACAACCGCAAGCTCGGCACCGGCAACTGGTATCTCAACTGGTACTACGTCTACCAGCCGGTCGATATGTCAATCGGCAACTACGTGGTGGGCTCCGAGGATGATTTCAAGGAACTGTGCAAGGTCGCGCACAAGTACGGCGTGCGCATCATCGTGGACGTGGTGGCGAACCATTTCACCTCTGACTTCGATGTGATTGCCGATCGCTGGCGCAACAAGAGCTACTTCCATGAAGACAAGCAGATCTCCGATTACAACAACCGCGAGGATTGCACGCAGCACAAGCTTTCCGGTCTGTGGGATTTGAACACGCAGGACGCCACGGTGACCCAGGGCATGGCTGACCTGCTCAAGCAGATGGTCGCTGATGGTGCCGACGGCTTCCGCTATGACGCGGCCAAGCACATCGAGCTGCCCGACGAGGTGTTCGGCGGCAAGACGTCGAATTACTGGAACACCATTCTTCAGAACGGCGCGCAGTACCAGTACGGCGAGGTCCTCGAGGACGCGAACGTGCGCGAGGCCGATTACGCGGATCTGTTCTGGAACAGCTCCACCGGGAAGGGTGGCATCACTGATTCCAGCTTCGGCCATGAGGTGCGCAACGGCGTGCAGCACGGGTCCCTGTCCGCGAGTCATTTCACGCAACACAACAAGGTGACGGAAGACAAGACCGTCAACTGGGTTGAATCCCATGACAATTTCGCCAATGGCGAGGCGAACATCCCGCAGGAGCTCAACGATGAGTGGATCAAGTACGGCTGGGCTGGCATCACCGCGCAGAAGAATGGCATGACATTGTTCTTCGACCGCCCCTACAAGGACGGCGGCACGTATGGCACGGGCAAGGCCGGCACGTATGGCAACGGCAGCGGCCCGTTCAACGAGAACTCCAAGTTGGGCGACGCGGGCTCCGATCTGTGGAAGGACCCCGAGGTTGTGGCGGTGAACCACTTCCGCAACGCCATGGTCGGCGAGGATTCCAACGTCTCCAATTGCGGTGACGACCTGTGCCTGATGGTCGAGCGCTACGCCGGTTCCTCCGCGCAGGATGGCGTCGTGATTGCGAACGCGAACGGCAGTGAGAAGAATCTTGCCGGCACGTCCACCAAACTCGCCAACGGCACATACACCGACGAGGTCACTGGCAGCAAGCTGGTCGTCTCCGGCGGCACAATCACCTCCGGCTCCGTGAAGGCCAAGGGCATTGCGGCGTTCTCCAACAAGACCCGTTCCGCAATCATCTCCACAGCCGAGGCATACCCCAACAAGGGCACCATCCCCGGCACGTCGAAGACAATCACGCTGCGCGCTTACCAGGCCACCAACACGACCTACGCGACGTCCGACGGCCAGTCCGGTTCCTATGTGGATGGCGACACCGTGAAGATCGGCGCCAACGCCAAGAAGGGCGATGTGCTCACCGTGACGGTGACCGGCACCGGTGCCAACGGCGAGACAATCACCCACACGTATTCGTACACGAAGCAGGGCGACCCGACGTACGACCCAAGCGATGGCACACAAAGCCCGTGCGACAAATACTGCGTGACCTACATGGAGAAGATGGGCTACAATCCTGACACCTACATCGACTCTCAGGAGACCGACTATGAAGGCGGCTCCGGCGTGGATGCGACGGGCGTGACGATCAGCGGTGATGGTGTCTCCAATGGCGCTGTGACCCGTGACATCTCCAATGGCAGCACTACGCTCAAGCTCACCGCTGCCGTCACCCCCGCCGAGGCAAGCCAGCGCGTGACGTGGAGCAGCTCCGACGCGTCCGTGGCTTCTGTCGCCTCCGACGGCACGGTGACGTTCAAGAAGGCCGGCACCGCGACGATCACCGCCAAGGCGAACTCCGGCTCCGCCTCTGCAAGCATCACGGCAACGGTGACGGGCGAGGCGCCGAAGGCGACGAACGTGATCTACGCCACGATGCCCTCCGGATGGAGCGGCACGCTGTATGCCTATGTGTACAGCGGCTCAGGCACCGCGAAGAACGCGGCGTGGCCTGGCGTGGCGATGACCAAGGTGGATTCCTCCGATGACTGCGCCAACGCCGGCACCTACAAGTACGAGGTGCCCGACGACCTGGCGAGCGACTCGAAGGTAATCTTCACCAACAGCTCCAGCCAGTACCCGGGCTCCGGTGCGGACGGCATGGCATACACCGGCGGCACGGTGAGCTGGGCCTCCGGCCAGACGGCGCTTACGACCGCCACCTGCAGCGGCGGCAGCTCGACCACGGTGGATGTGACGGGTGTGTCGGTGTCTCCGACGTCTGTCTCTCTGACGGTGGGTGGCTCGCAGCAGCTGTCTGCGACTGTTGCGCCGAGCAATGCGACGGACAAGACCGTGACCTGGAAGTCCTCGGACTCGTCGGTGGCTACGGTGAACGCGAACGGTCTGGTGAAGGCCGTGAAGGCGGGCACCGTCACGATTACCGCGAGCTCGTCGAACGGCAAGACCGCGACCGCCACGGTGACCGTGACGACGGCATCGGTGGCTGTGACGGGCGTGTCTGTTTCTCCGTCTTCCTTGTCGCTGACGGTGGGTAATTCGCAGCAGCTGTCGGCGACTGTGAGCCCGTCGAACGCGACGGACAAGTCGGTGTCGTGGAAGAGCTCGGACAGCTCGGTGGCGACGGTGGACGCGAACGGCGTGGTGAAGGCCGTGAAGGCGGGCAGCGCGACCATCACGGTTTCCTCGGCGAACGGCAAGACGGCGACCGCGAGCGTGGTGGTGAAGGCCGCCGGCTCGGTGACGGTGCCGGTGTCGATGGTGTCAGTGAGCGGTTCGAAGACCGTGAGCG
>CAYVHC010000062.1:0-6984 GCA_964451025.1 uncultured Bifidobacteriaceae bacterium | reverse complement strand
GTTCCCCCACCTGGACTCGAACCAAGACAAAGGGTTCCAAAGACCCGTGTGCTGCCATTACACCATGGGGGAAGAGCGCTCGGTAAAACTCCGAGCACACAATTTTTGTATTATACACCATCCCGTGCCCTACCGCATACCTCTGGGCGGCAGGCCACGGGATGGCACGTTCACCGAGGGGAACGTGCCGCCGTCAGGCGAAGCGACGTATCAGGCGAAGAGGAAGCCCTGACCGTGATGCGTCGGATAGGTGTCGAACAGTTCCGCGACGGAACCGTCGTTGAACACCGCCTGGATGGCGCTGGCCAGCAACGGTGCGATGGACAGGACGGTGAGACCGTCCCAACGCTTCTCCTGCGGAATCGGCACGGTGTCGGTGACGACGACCTCACGGGCGCCGCAATTCTTGAGGCGCTCGATGGCCGGACCGGAGAACACGCCATGCGTGGCGACAACGGTGATGGACTTGGCGCCAGCGGCGCGCAGCACCTTGCATGCCTCGGCGATTGTGCCGCCGGTGTCGATGAGGTCATCGACCAGCACGCAATCCTTGCCTTCCACTTCACCGACGACGCGGTTGGCGACCGCCTTGTTCGGACGGGTGATGTCGCGCGTCTTGTGCACGAACGCGAGCGGACCGCCGCCCAGGCGCTGCGCCCACTGCTCGGCGACACGAATACGACCGGCATCCGGGGAGACGACCGCGACATTCGACAGGTCGAGGCGATCGCGCACGTAGTCAACGAGCACCGGCATGGCGATGAGATGATCCACCGGGCCATCGAAGAAGCCCTGGGACTGCGCGGCGTGCAGGTCGACGGACATGATGCGGTCCGCGCCAGCGGTCTTGAGGAGGTCGAACATGAGGCGGCAGGAGATTGGCTCGCGGCCGCGGTGCTTCTTGTCCTGGCGGGAATATCCCAGCAACGGGCATACGGCGGTGATGGAGCGAGCGGACGCACGCTTGGCGGCGTCAATCATGATGAGCTGCTCCATGATGAACTTGTTGATCGTCTCACCTGCATGGGTCTGCAGCACGAACACGTCCGCGCCTCGCACCGACTCCGTGTAACGCACATACATCTCGCCATTGGCGAAATCGTATTCCGTGGTCTCCAACACGTCGATTCCCAATTGTTTCGCCACATCGGCGGCAAGCTTCGGATGGCACCTGCCGGTTACGAGTATGAGGTTTTTATCAGGTTTTCCTGCGAGGACTGCGCTCACCGTATCTCCAAACTTGTAGATTGAAGCTGACCTAATTCATAGTAGCGAGCCTCGCTGACAGCACACCGACACCCGCCAATACCGCCGTTCACACGGCCACGACCTCCCGGGATTCATCAGTTCCGCGGGGATGGTACAGACCATGCTTCGAGATGTATTGCACGACGCCGTCCGGCACGAGGTACCACACTGGTTCGCCCGCCTGGGCGCGCCGCCGCACGTCGGTGGATGAAATGGCCAGCGCGGGGATCTCGATGACGTCCACGCTGCGCAGCGGCACGCCGGCCTTGCGCAGGTTCACTTCGTAACCGGGGCGCGAAACGCCGACGAAGTGCGCGATGTCCCACATTTCGTCAGCGTCCTTCCAGCGCATGAGCTGGGGTATCACGTCGGCGCCGGTGATGAAGAACAGTTCGGCGTCCGGATACAACGCCCGGAAGTCACGCAGCGTGTCGATCGTGTAGGTGATGCCGGGACGGTCGATGTCGGCGCGGGAAACGACGAAGTTCGGGTTTGACGCCGTGGCGATGACGGTCATCAGATAGCGGTCCTCGGCGTTCGTCACGTCGCGATCGAGCTTGAACACCGGCCTGCCGGTGGGCACGAAAATGACCTTGTCGAGGTCATAGACCCAGGCGACTTCCGATGCAGCGACCAGATGGCCGTTGTGGATGGGGTCGAAGGTGCCGCCCATGATGCCGATGCGCGGCACGTCATGGTAGTTGCCTCGCGCCGAACGGCGGCGCGCCAAATGAATCTGAGCGCCTTTGCGCACGGGTGCCTCCATGCGGTTCAGCGCTCCGTTCCGCCCGCGGCGGAATCCGTGTCGCGCGACGCCTCTCGGTCGCCTTCGGCATCGTCCGCCTCGCCGTCCGCGGCGACCTGCGGATGCGCCTCTTTGTTTTCCGCCTCGATGCGATCCATGTCTTCGTTCCACTCGTCTTCGACCACGCGTCGGATCTCGGCGAAGGTGGGCAGCAGGAACTCCGGCTGGTACGCCTTGCGAATGGCGGCGATGCAATCGGCTATCGACACCAGGCTGTCGGCCATGTCGGATGTTTTGTCGTCGTGCTCCCACGTGCGAAATTGCGCGATGCGTTCCTCGCCCCAGTCGAATTGCTGGCTGATGTAGTCATATTGCCGTTCCGGCGGGGTGACGACATCCGGCGCGTCCTCCTCCGGCCATCCGATGAGGATGGCGTCGGCGTATTCCAAGGCGGCGCGTTCGATGGCCGAGGGAATGCCGTCCTCGATGTGCACCAGGAACACGTAGCGCACCGTGCTCAACCGGGCGGACGACAGCCTCAGGGGCGCCTTGGGGTCGTCATCCATCATGTGGCGCATGTCGCCAATCGTATATGTCATTACTTTCTCACCTGTCCGTTGCCGTAGGCGATCCACTTCGTGGTCGTGAGCTCCTCGAGGCCCATCGGGCCGCGCGCATGCAGCTTCTGCGTGGAGATTCCCAGTTCCGCGCCCAGGCCGAACATACCGCCGTCCGTGAAACGCGTCGAGGCGTTGACCATGACCACTGCGGAATCCACGCGCGCCGTGAACTCCTCGATGGCGGCGTAATCCTCGGAGATGATGGCCTCTGTATGCCCGGTGGAATGCGCCGTGATGTGGCGTATCGCCTCGTCGAGGCTGTCGACGACCTTGATGCCGATCTGGTAATCCAGGTATTCCGTGTCCCAGTCCTCGTCGGTGGCAGGCACCACGTCGTCGCCCATGAGGCCGGCGTCGCCAAGGATGCGGCGGGTCTCGTCATCAGCATGCATGAGCACATGGTGTTCGCGCAACGCAGCGGCCGCGAGCGGCAGTTCCTCAGACGCCACGTCCTTGTGCACGAGCAGCTTCTCCGCGGCATTGCACACGCCCACGCGCTGCGTCTTGGCGTTGATGAGAATCGGTATGGTCTTGCTGATGTCCGCCGCCTTGTCGACGTAGATATGGCAGTTGCCCGAGCCGGTTTCGATCGTGGGCACCTGGGAGTTCTCCACGACCGCTTTGATAAGGCCTGCGCCGCCACGCGGCACCAGCACGTCGATGGAACCGCGCGCCTGCATCATCGCGGTGGCGCCGGGGCGACCGATATGGTCGACGCTTTGCACCAGCGCCGGGTCGAAGCCCTGCTCCGCGAGCGTTCTGCCGATCACGGCGAGGGTGGCTTCGTTCGTGTGCAGCGCCGCATGGCCTCCGCGCAGAATCACCGCGTTGCCGGACTTGAGGCACAGGGCGGCAACGTCGATCGTGACGTTCGGGCGCGCCTCGTAGATCATGCCCACGACGCCCATCGGCACGCGCACCTGCGTGAGCCGGATGCCGTTGGGAAGGTTGTTGCCGCGCACGACGCGCCCCACCGGGTCTGGCAACGACGCGACATTGCGCACACCCTGAGCCGTGGATTCCACACGCCCTTCGTCGAAGCGAAGCCTGTCGAGCAGCCCCTGAGACATGCCGGATTCCTGCGCCGCGGCATAATCCATGTCATTGGCCTCTCGGATGGCAGCGGCATTGGCCACCAAGGCGTCGGCGATGGCCAGCAGCAGCGCGTTCTTCCTATCCGTCGAGGCGCGCGCAAGGTCATGCTGGGCGTCCTTCGCCTGGGCAGCCATGCGCCGCACAGTCACCAAGGCATCAGCCACGGCATTGCTATCATCCATATCGAACCTCCCGGATCCACAATTGCGCATGTCGGCGCCTGGGCGCCACGCCATTCGCGCGACATCACACGACGCTGGGAAAACACAGGGACGCACGGCGGCACACGCCGCGCGCTCCGCTCCGTGTATTTACCACATCATGCCACCACCACCCAACCTCATGCGAATCCGGCAACGACGAACCGGCGTCGCGGCAGCGCTACCGCCAACAGGCATATACGACGGGTATATACATGGTCGCATATAAACTGAGATGCGTTGATTCTCCATTCCTCCGAGACAAGGATTCGTCGTGGAACTCTTTCACAGCACCCGAAGCACCGCAAGCCAGGTAACGAGCAAGCAAGCGATCCGCAAGGGAATCGCATCCGACGGAGGGCTGTTCGTCACTGATTCCCTCGGAGACAAGCCCGTGGACGTTGCTGCGCTCGCCGGCAAGTCCTACCAGCAGATTGCACGCACCGTGCTCGCCTCGCTGCTGCCCGATTACACGGACTCCGAGCTTGCCGATTGCGTGGCCGGCGCTTACGGCAACCAGTGGGACGATGCGGCAATCACCCCGCTCAAGCCGCTGGGCGATGATTTCATCCTCGAACTGTTCCATGGCCCCACGAGCGCATTCAAGGATGTGGCGCTGCAAATCCTCCCCCGCTTCATGGCCAAGACCACGGCCGCCGCAGCGGATCCGAATGCCGCGGACGAACGCATCATGATTCTCACCGCCACCTCCGGCGACACGGGCAAGGCGGCGCTGGCTGGCTTCGCAGACGTGCCAGGCACCGGCATCACCGTGTTCTATCCCGATGGCAAGGTTTCGGAAGTGCAGCACCTGCAGATGGCTACGCAGAAGGGCCAGAACGTGCAGGTGTGCGCGGTGCGTGGCAATTTCGATGACGCGCAGAGCGCCGTGAAGGCCATTTTCGGCGACGGCGAGCTCGCCTGGGATCTGGCGAACAACGCGCACACGGTGCTGTCTTCGGCCAATTCCATCAACGTCGGCCGCCTCGTGCCGCAGGTCGTCTACTACTTCGCCGCGTACGCCCAGCTGCTGGAACGCCAGGAGATCAATGCGGGCGACGAAGTGGAGTTCTGCGTGCCCACCGGCAACTTCGGCGACATCCTCGCCGGATACTACGCCAAGCGCCTGGGCCTTCCCGTCGCCAAGCTCATCGTCGCATCCGACAAAAACAACGTGCTCTACGACTTCCTCACCACCGGCACGTATGACCGCAACCGCCCGTTCTTCACGACGATTTCGCCGAGCATGGACATCCTCATCAGCTCCAATCTTGAGCGCATGCTCTACTACTTCGCCGACGGCGACACGAAGCTCATCGCGTCTCTTATGGATTCCCTCGCCGCCAACGGCCGCTATGACGTGCCGGCCGACTTGCTGGCAAAAATCCAGGCGGTTTTCGGCGCCGGCTGGGCGGATGAGGATCAGATCCGTGCATCCATCAAGGATTGCTGGGACAAGAACCACTATGTGATCGACCCGCACACGGCATGCGGTTACCACACGCTGGCCACCACCCCGCGCACGCCCGGCGTGCCGCGCGTGCTGCTGAGCACCGCCAGCCCCTACAAGTTCCCGCGCGCCGTGCTTGAGGCGCTGGGCGAGCCGGCTCCCGCCAGCGATTTCGCCTGCATGGATGCCCTCGCCACGCTTTCTGGCACGCCGGCGCCCAAAGCCCTGCGCGGCTTGGAGAAGGCGCAGGTGCGTTTCACCGATGTGATCGATGTGCCCGACATGACCAATTACGTGCGCACCACCGCCACCCGCATGGCTCAGTAGCGAGAGCAAAGGCAGAAGCGCACTAGATGCAAGGCAGGGCTGGTAGGGCCAATTTAATTAATCTGTTGACTCTACCAGCCCTGCAATCTGTTTTGCGCAACTAATTGTCCCCGGTGCCGTGACTGACACTGGGGACAATTTCATACTTCTGCACCTCTGCGCCTTCATACCTCTGCGGCTCCACATCTCTGCGTCATGGCAAAGGGCGCGGTTACAGAAGCTCTACAGAATCTGCGGGGCGTCGGTGAAATCACGCAGCGTGCCATCGGCGGCAGCGGCAAGCCCCTCCCACTGCGAGCGGGAGGAATCGTCAAGCATGGCGAGTGCTTTCATGCCAATGCGCTTGGCGGTGCACACGCCAATCACGATGTCTTCGAACACCGTGCACTCCCCCGGCTCCACGCCCATGCGGTTGGCGGCAAGCATATACAGGTCCGGATGGTCTTTGTTGAGGCCACCGACCTCCTCGATGCCACACACCGCATCGAACATGCCATCGATGCCGAGGTGAGCGAGCGTGGGATCGCGCAGGCTGGGCATGAGGGTGCTTGCCACGCCGAGCTTGGCGCCAGTGGAGCGCAAATGCTCAAGGTAGCGCCGAGCGCCGGGTTTCAGGCGCACTTTCGTCGTGTATTCCTCGAAGGCGAGGTCGTTCCACTCCTGCATGATCGCTTGAGGCGTTTCGTTGAGGTTGAAACGGCGGATTGTGTAATCCGCGATGTCAGGGAACGCCATGGGGCTGACAGCCTGTTGGTAATCGTCGGGCACATCGATGCCGCGTCGGCTGAAGAAAATCTCATCCACGTCATCCCACACGCCCAACGAGTCGAGCAGCGTGCCGTCGAGATCGAATATGGCTCCTTTGCCTGCATTGGACATGTCGCTACTCATGGCCTGTATGCCTCCTGTGGTGCGCACGATTGCCGGTTGTCTCATTCATCAGGTTGATACGTATTCATAGGGTAATGCGTTTGAGTTCCGTCTCAGATGCCCGTGGGTTCGATGATTGCTGCCAATCCCAACAGCACGACGAGGAACAGAACGTTCACCCCCGTGTATGTGAGCAAGTACCTGCCTTTTTCACGCCTGTAGGTGCGTGTCACGGACTTGTATGAGATCAGCGACGCCATTGACGCGATGAGCGTTCCCATGCCGCCGAGGTTCGTGCCGATGATGAGCGGGCGCCAGGCGTCCGAGAAGCCGGACAGCAACAGCGTCGTGGGCACGTTCGAGATAAGCTGGCTGAAGCCCACGCCAAGGCTGATGGGATGGCTGCCCACGAGGGAAGCCGCGATGGTG
>CAYVHC010000061.1:0-7114 GCA_964451025.1 uncultured Bifidobacteriaceae bacterium | reverse complement strand
CGAAGCCCGACCCCCTACTCGCGGTCGAGCAGCGCGGTCAGCGCCCACAGGATCGACACCACGTCGATCGCCTCCTGCAGGAACGCGCCGACAACCGCGGGAATCAGGTTGAACGCGGCACACACCATGCCGACAATCGCCAGCGACAGGCCGGCGACCACCGCCTGCAGCATGACGCGCTTGGTCCGGCGCGCGATCGCGATCGCCTTCGGCACGCACGCGATGTCATCGTTCATGATGACCACTTGCGCGGATTCCGAGGCGGCGGTTGTCGTACCGTCGGTCATCGCCATGCCGATATCAGCGGCCGCAAGCACCGGAGCATCGTTCACGCCATCGCCGACCATCATCGACACCGGGCGCGTGGTCGATTCGCCGACCAGCTTCTGGATGACCCGATCCCACCACGGCTGCGCGGCGACCTTGTCCTGGGCGGCGGAACGCACCGTGTTCACTTTGTCTTCCGGCAGCAGCTCGGAATGCACGTCGGTGATGCCGACCTCGTCGGCGATGATGCGGGCGCTGGGCTCTTTGTCGCCGGTCACCATCGTCAGATGCTCGACGCCCAGTTCACGCAGGCGTTGCAACGATTCCTTCGCATTCGGTCGCGGAATGTCCTTCATCACAATACGGGCGGCGAGCCTGCCGTTGATTGCCACATAGGTGGCCATTTCGTCAGGCGCGAGACCGCCGAAGCGGCTGTCCGGGAAGAAGTCGAGCGGCGTGGCGGATTGCGCTTGCAGCCCGGCAGCCACCTGATCCTGTGTGACATACGCGAAACGACCGACGCTCACGTTCAACCCGTTGACCTTGCCGGAAATACCCTTGCCGGCATCCTCATGGATGTCCTTGACAACCGGGTAATCACCGCGACGATGCCCCGGATCGGTTGCAGGTTGCGCGCAATTGCGGTTGCCCTTGTCGAAACGGTCATGCAGACGGTCGAGCGCCGCGGCACCCGCCTTCACGATGCCTTTGGCGAGAATATGCACGGAGTAGGTTTCCACCACTCCGGCGAGCATGAGGATATGGTCCTTGTCAATACGGGCGTGGGCGGCCCCGGTTCCGGCCCCATCTCCGGTTCCGGCCCCGACCCCGGCGTCCTTGGCGCCGGCGGCAACCGTTCCCGTCTCGGTGACGCGCATCGGGATGCCAGCACCCGCATCCGGCAGCAAATCAACGCGCACGACCTGTGGCTGCTTGACCGTCAGCGTGCCGGTCTTGTCGAAGAAGATATGCGAGACGCGGCCAAGATTTTCCAGGATTTCCTGCGCTTTGATCAAGATCCCGGCCTTCGCCAGGCGTCCGGTACCCGCCATGTACGCGACCGGGGCTGCGATCAGCAGCGGGCACGGCGTGGCGAGCACGAGCACCTGCGCGAACCGTGTCGGCACGCCAGACACGCCCCACGCCACGCACGCGATCACCAGTGAAATCACCGTGAACGGCACAGCCAGGATATCCGCGGTCTTGACGACGGTCGCGCGGGAATTCTGCGCGGACGAGACGAGCTCAAGGATGCGCTGATACTGCGAATCATGCGACAACTGAGTGGCACGCATCGTGAATGCGGTTGAACCGTTGACCGCGCCGGACATAACGCGGGCGCCTGCGAACACCTCGCGGGGCACCGGCTCACCGTTGATATTGCTCAGGTCGAGGGTCGCCTGGCCGCTCATCAGCACGCCGTCGACGGGAACGGTTTCGCCGGGGAGCACGGTCAGCACGTCATCCAGTTTGACTTCCTCAACCGGGATGGTGCGGAAATGCATGTTGTCGTTGGATGCCGCGGAATCGGCCGGATTCTCCGTGGTTTTCGCGGAATCAGCGTTGCCGTGCGCAGAAGTGTCGGGCTCGGAGCCACCGGATGCCGCGCTAGATACCACGCTACCGGACGCCGAATCGTCGGCTGCGGCACTGCTCACGTCTGCGGTCTTATGGAAGCCTTCCTCACTGCGCTGCGTCTTGCCGGCCGCGGAACCGACACCCGGCAGCGTGGCGATATGCGCGGTCTGCGGGGCCGCCTTGATTAGCGCGGTCAAGTTGCTTTCCGCCTTGGATTGCGCGTATTCCTCAATCGCTTCGCCACTCCAGACCATGAGCACGACGGTCCAGGCAGCCCAGTATTCGCCCACGGCAATCGTGGACAGAATCGCGATCACCGCGAGAATATCAACGCCAACATGCCCATGCCGCAAATCGTCGACCATGCCGATAATCGTGTCCACGACGGTATACGCGACCAGCGCGATGATGAAGTATTGGCCCAGTGACGGGTCGAGGGAGCCGAGAGAATGGCCCCAAGGGCGGAAGCTCCACAGCAGCGCAATCGGCAATGCGCTGATAATGGTGATGGGCAGGAGCGGTACTCGCTTGCAAAGATCGATGATGCGTCTCATCGTTTCTCCTTACGCTCGTATACGGGGCCGGACGCAAAGTGATTGCATCCGGTTCTGCAATCACGCCTTGTTAACCCACCGACTGCGTTGTTGGTGCCGGGGCTTGGGATCCCGGGACAAGCGCCTCCGATACACGGCGTAAAGATGACATATTCAGTTATGGAGTTCAGTTATTGTTGACCGCGCATGTGCGCGACTTCTGCCATCGTATCAGCTTGCGGGCGGCGCTATGAGCAGGCGCGGATGGCGTGTCGTGTTGGATGTTTATCTCGCCTATCGTCGCTTATTGGCACGGATTGCCGGTCGAAGATTGCCCGATATGGGCTCGCGGAGCCGCGTTCTGCATGGTCGTTTGTGGTAAGCCGCCCGGCGCGAGTCGCCCGGCGCCGGACGCCAAGGGATGACATTACCGATTGTCTGACAAGAGATTGTCCGACAAGGAATCGTCCAATGCGGGATGGTCCAATACGGGATCGTCCGGCGCGGATTTTCTCCCGCAAGCGAACGGCTCTCAGACAATTCACAGAGAAACACGGGCGTGTTCAATGACTTGCCCGTTACAGTACAAGGTATCAGCGGACAGCCGCTGACCGGGCGCAAACCCGATAATTCAATCCCTTCTCTTCTTCTCTCTGACCCGGCGGTTTCTCTTCTCCCCGCCGGGTTTCTCTTTTCTCTTCTTCTTTCTCTTCTTCCGACAGAGGTTCTTTTCCTGCAGAGCCTTCCCTTCAGCGTCTCCTCTTCCGGGTTATCGACGATTATGCGTGACCAGTGGGGTGACGTATTGGATCTGGACCGTCGTCCCAGTCTCCGCGCGCATCCTGTATGCCGTGGCACACGCGGCCGAACGGATCTCGCCGGAAAGCGGCGCTCCGGGCTGCGTTCTGTGGCTTTGCGTATGCCGGGACATACGTCATCTGGCATTACGGCCCCACGGCAAAGCGGAACACCCATCGCCCGGCGCGCAACGTATGCTCGGGCATGCATAAACCGACATTTCGGCACCAAAACAGGGCGGGACGCCAGCAGCCCGGTACGCAACGCATGTCAGGGCATACACAAACCGTCTACGCCAAAAGCCCGGTTTGCGTCACCAGTTTATGAAACACCACAAACTATCCACGCCAAAAGCCCGGTTTGCGTAGACAGATTAAGAAAACACACAAACCGTCTACGCGAACAACCCCGCCAGCGTAACCAGTTTAAGCAAGTACACAAACTGTCTACGCCAAAGGCCTGGTTTGCGTAGACAGTTTGTGAGGAAGGGGCGGGGTCCGCGGCCACGACTGCGTACCATCGGACGCAGGCACAGACACCCAACCGCCCGCACCCAACCTGCCCGCACTCAGGTCACTCACCTGCGGGCACGACCGTGGTGACCACACCGGCGCGACGCCCGACTTCGGCCCGCACTCAGGTCACTCGCCCGCAGGCACCACCGTGGTGACCATGTATCGCATCAGGTCGGAACGGCTGATCACGCCGACCACTTGCTTGCCATCAGCACCACCGGTCACCGGCAGTTTCTTGATGCGGTTGCCGGCGAGCATCTCGCACACGCGGCGAATCGTCGCATGCACATTCACGGTGACCACACGATGCGTGCAGATCTCCATCACGTTGATATCACGCAAGCCCGCAACCCGCTGCGTGAACTTGTCGCCCTGCACCCACAGCGCGTAAACGTACGCCATGGATGCCTTGTCGTCGGTATCGCCGATCAGCGTGCGCATGATATCGCCATCCATCACAAAACCGACCGCATGATTGTCAGCGCCGAGCACCGGAATCCCGGTCGTGCCGTTGTTCACCATCACCACGAGCGCATCGTAGGCGCTGGCAGTGGCAGTGACCGAGTAGACGTCACGCTTCATCGCATCAGCCAAGGACGGCTCGTCGGCATGTTCAAGATCCTGCGGATTCTCCGACTCACCGGCAGCGGCACGCGCACGCGCCTTCGCTTCCACGCGCGCCATTGCAAGCGCCGCCAGGAAGCCCAGCACGTCCACCACGAACGCAACACGGCAAGCCATATCGAAGCCGGCAGCAGTACCGACCGCCGCAGACCGTCCGGAAGCCTCGCGGGAAGCCGATACCGCGGACAGAATCCCCACGAACACCGACGAGCCCACGCATCCGGCAATCTGGAAGGTCGTGGACACAATCGTCACGCCATGCGGGTACAGCCGCCGGTCAAGGCTGGACAGCGCGTAAGACTGCGACGGACCCATGACGCACGAGCAGCCGGCGATCGCGGGCGCATACAACAGAACGATTCGCAGGCTGGTCGTCGAACGTCCCGTGAACGACAGCGCAAGCACGAAGCAGGCGATAATCGCCATGCCGATGCTCACCAGCCAGCCTACGCCGAACCGGTCGAAAATCTTGCCCGCCACCGGCGCAAGCACGCAGGACACCAGGCATGCGGGCAGCAAGGTGAGTGCCGCCTGCAACGGGGAGAAGCCCAGCGCGCTTTCCATGAACATCGGCAGCAGGATATTCATCGAGAACACCGTCATCAGTGCGGCCACCACCAGCAGTACACCCAGCACGAACGCGCGGTTACCGAAGGGTTCCAGATTCAGGAACGGCTCCGGGATACGACGCTGACGCACCACGAACGCGACCAACGCCGCCACGCCGATCACCAGCGCGATGACAGCGGCGACCGTCTGGCCGGAAAACACCGTGGACACGCCATACAGCAAGCCGATTAGGCCGATTGCGGCGAGCGCCACCGACAGCGCATCCATATGCGGGTGTGTCAGCTGCGCGATATCGCCAATCCACAGGATCGAGCACACCAGGCAGATTGCGGACAAGGCGGCGAGCGCGAAGAACAGGACATGCCATGTGCCGTGGGCGAGCAGCACGCCCGCGGCAATCGGGCCGAACGCCGGACCGAATGTGGTCATCGCGCCGATCAAGCCCATATACACGCCGATTTTGTTCTTAGGCGCGACAGCGAGCGTCAAATTCATGCCGATCGGCACAATCATGCCGGTGCCGAGCGCCTGCAGCACGCGCGCGGCGACAAGCATCGCGAAATTCGGGGCGAAACCGCCGACGATGCTGCCCGCGAACAGCAGGATAAGGGACAGCGCCATCAGACGTGACGTGCGGATTTTCTTGTACAGGAATCCGGCGACCGGGACCATCACGGCGGCGGCGAGCATGTACGCCGTCGTCACCCATTGCACGGTGCCGGCGTTCACCGACAGGTCCCGCATGATGGGGTTCAATGCCACGTTGAGGAATGTTTCGTTGAATGTGGCAAGGAATGTGGCGTATCCCGCCACGAAAAGAACACGGCCAGGTTTGATGGTCGAAGTCACGGTTGTCCTTTCATCTCGTTCAGCTGTTGTCGCTGGATCTCTCGTTGGTTGTTGCGGTTTGCGCAGTTACGACCGCAATCCCCGATGTTGCGCGCGTTGCCGCCGCGTTTGGCGCTGATGTGCCCCGACGCGGCCCCTGGGTTTGCGCACATTGCCGTCGCGATGAATACGTTCGAGGCGTTCGAGACGCGCAAGACGTTCGCTGCGCATGCCGCGTATGACGCGTATGCCATATGCGGTGCCGCCGCGTGCGGGTGCCGCCGCGCGGGGATGTGCCATGCGGGGAGGCTGCACAGGGCTGCTGCACAGGGATGCTGCCGTAACAGGCGTGAATGCAGACAGCGAGGCCCGGACCGGGTGATCCCGAATCCGTTGATTTTCCTCGATATGCCTGCGAACGAAATGCGTGAGCCGCATTGATGAAAGGCGAAATCTACAAAAATAGCCGCAGTGTCTCATGACACGCATCGTTCAACATAACCGAAAATCCGCGGATTCGTAAGCGGGCGGGCGTGTCGGGCTGGCGGCGGGGCGGACGGAGGAGAGGAGAGGCGGGGCGGCGGGAAGCGGGAGAAGCGGGGGCGCGAGCGGGGGCGCGAGCGGGAAGCAGGCGGCGAGGTGTGAGCGAATCCTCACACACCGCCCCTCCCGAACGGACATGCCATCCAACCCAACCAACTCAAGCCCCACCGTGCGAGCACATCCTCACACAATGACACCCACACCCATCCAGACACCCGCGCAGTACCGCGAAACCGGCCACCGTGCGAGCCAATCCTCACACACCGACCCTCCCGAACAGACGTACCGGCCAACCCAACCAGCTCAAGCCCCACCGTGTGAGCCAATCCTCACAAAGTCACCGGTCAGCCCACCAACCCAGCCGAACTCTGCCGCATCAACCCCCACCGTGTGAGTAAACCCTCACACAATGACGTCCCCATCGACCCACACACCGGTCCGGCACCACGAAACCGGTCACCGTGCGAGCCAATCCTCACACACCGACCCTCCCGAACGGACATACCATCCAACCCAAGCAGCTCAAGCCCCATTGTGTGAGTGAATCCTCACAAAGTCACCCTCCAGCCTGCCAATCCAACCAAACCAAGCCGCCGCAGCCCCCACCGTGTGAGCAAATCCTCACAAAGTCACCGGTCAGCCCACCAACCCAGCCGAACTCTGCCGCACCAGCCCCACCGTGCGAGCCAATCCTCACAAAGTCACCTCCCACCCTGCAAAATCAGCGAATTCCCCACGCTCCCACCCCACACCCAACCAATCCAATCGCGAATTGGCTGGGTCACAAAATCGCGGATTGGATCGATTTCGTAATGGATTTCAAACAATCAGCCCGCCATAATGATGCGTAATCACTCA
>CAYVHC010000060.1:0-7361 GCA_964451025.1 uncultured Bifidobacteriaceae bacterium | reverse complement strand
ACTTGGTCAAACCGTCAGCTCTGATGAAGTTCGCAAGGTTAGCGATCATGTCGAGGGGTTCTATGCCCATGCTGATCTGCCGATGCTCACGGTGTGCGTTTTTTTGCCGGCAGGCATCGCATTCGTGTTCAAAGCCGTGGGAATGTACCGCACCGAGGATCGCGCCGTGCCGCGTCCCTCCGCCCAATCGGCGGCGTTGGCCGCGCTGTGCCTGGCATTCGTCGTGGCGAGCGAACCCCAATACGTCGTGGCGTTCGTCGTGGCATTCGTCATGTTCCTCTTCCTCGTGCGGTCCCACCGTTCCGTGCTCGCGCTCGTGCCTGTGCCCGCCGCGTTCATGATCGCGCCCACACTGGCCAGCTGCGTTCGTGATTGGGACAAGCGGCAGTGGACGCAATTGTTCGGCAGCTCCATGGTGCCTGTGTCCGATGCCGACGCCCACGACTCCACACTGGTGGCGCGCCTCACCTCCCTCGTGGGGCTGGGGCACGCGAATTCGGACGATAGCGCGCTCGTCACCGTGCTGGCATGCTTCGCGCTGGCCGCTCTCATCATCGTCGTGGGATTCGCAGTGGCAAGCCTGGCCATGCCCTCGGTGTTGCGCATCAGCCGCATGATGTGGGTATTGGCGGTCGTCGGCTTCGGTCTCGCGGCGTTCTCGGCGACCACGGCGATTGGCGCGGACGCCTCCGGCACGGTGACAGGCTCCGTGCTTCCCGGGCTGTCCCTGGCGTTCATGGCATTGCTGTGCTGCATGTGCATGTCAGCGGGAACCGCGGCATCGCCGTTCGAAAACTACGTTGCCGATGACTCGCAGCCTGTCAAGTCCATTGCCGTCGCCGGTCGAGTCTTCCTGTGCGCGCTCATGGCGCTCGTGGCTCTGTCCTGGGGTGCGTGCGGGGCGAGGCTTGCAGCCGATTCCAGCACCCGTTCCTCCGATGCACAACTGCCGATGGTTGCCACCGAATACCTGTCGAAATCAAGCGCGCACCGTGTGCTCGCCGTCAAGGCCACGTCGACCACATCCCTTGACTATGCGGTCATGCGCACGGCGCGTGGCGATTTGATCGACTCGTCCGCTGCCGCACAAGCTCTCGTCGCGCGCAAGGGCATGGATGCCACCGACAGGCGCATCTCCTCAGACCTCGTGCAGCTTCTTATCGGTGCCGATCCCGCAGCCAGCGCCGACCTTGAATCCATGGGCTTCGGCGGTGTCTACGTGCTTGATTCCGACCAGCAGGGCGGAGCGGCGCTCGTCACGAATCTTCTGTCGAGCGGCAACACGCAATCGGTGATCGACAAGGATTCGTCATCCTACCTGCGCTTCACCACATTCCCCGTCGACCAGCAAGGCATTGACATCAGCCAGGAAGCACGGGCAGCCGCCAGCCCCCATCGCACGGCATGGGCGGTCGGGTCCGCACTGGTGCTCGTAGTCTACTGCTTGGTGGCGATTCCATTCGGCAGGCGCGGCTATGAGGGAGGAGAATTCGATGACTGAGGGAATGCACGCATCCCACGACAACCATTACCATGACGGGCTGCCTCACAATCCTGATGATGCCAACACAGCTCAGGCGGCGACGGACTTCGATGATGATTCGCGCTACGACTTCACCCAGGCGATGCCCGCGGTGCAAGCGACCACCGGACGCCGCGCCACCACGAGGCTCCGTTTGAAAAAAGCACGCACGGTGACCGTGGCAGTCATCAGCGCCGCGCTGCTCATAGCCGCCACGCTCGGTGCGATGCTCGTGCCATGGCGGGGCGGCGACGTCCAGGGGTCAGCGGTTTTCGCCGCCCAAGTGAGCCGCACGCAGCAGCAGTCGTATTGCCCGCAGCGCATGGCGCTCGCCGATACCGCAAGCTACGGCGATTCCGCATATCAGGTGTCTGAAGGCAACATCACGTCCCAGGCTTTGGTGGCCGCCGCCGGTTCCGTCGGGAGCGCCGAACTGGCCAATCTTGCCGGCACCCAATCCACGCCCTTGCAGTCCGCGTCCCAGCAATCAACGGGAAAGCAAGCGACAGGGGCACAATCAGCAGGGAATGATGCGCTTGCAGTGGCTTCGGCATCCATGAATTCCAATTCCCTCGTGGCGAACGCGCAACTTTCTGATTCGTCGGACGGCACCGGCATGTTCGGCAGCGTCGCCTCGTGGGCGACGCAAGGCGACCTTTCCGGTCTGTCAGCCACCCAATGCGTGACGGCCGCCACGCAGCAGCGTTTCGTCGTGCCCTCCACCCAGACCGGATGGACGCAGCAGTTGGTCATCGCCAACCCAGGCACTACCGCAGTCGCCGTGAGCCTCACCGCGTGGGGGACGTCGCAACAGGGCGCGTTGAGCCTGGCGACGGCGGCCACTGTCACCGTGCAAGCCCAGAGCGAGACGACGGTGAATCTTTCCGCAGCAGCCAATGCCCAGCGCGGACTGGTGGTCGACGTGGACAGCCACACCGTGCCGGTTGCCGCTGTCGTGCGTTCCGTGTCGATGGACGGGCTCAATCCCAACGGTTCAGATTATGCGACGGCGAGCGCCGCTGCGTCGACGACGCAGGTCATGCCGACGGTGGCGTCCCTGGGCACGGTGACGGTGGCGTTGTTCAGCATGGATGACGCCATGGTGGACGTGTCATGGCTCACGAAGAGCGGTCGCACACAGGCGCAGCAGGTCAAGGTCTATTCCCAGCAGGTCACTCTCGTTGACCTGGGCGCCGTGCCGGACGGCGCATACGCTCTCGAAGCCACGTCGGACGGCGCCGCCATCACTGCCCAAGCCATGGGCACGCGCGACGGAAGCAAGCAATCGGATTTCGCCATCAGCGGCTCGCAGGAGTCCGCGCACGTCTTCGGCATTGCGCTGCCGGGGAATCTGACGGCCACGCTGGTGCTGTCGAATTCCTCCGATGCTGACATCACCACTGCGCTGACCGCATATGATGCTTCCGGCAAGAAGGTGGGCGCCACGACGATGAAAGTGACGGCGGGAGGCGCTGCCGTGCTCGATCCCGCGAAACTGGGGTCCGGGGCGGCGATGGTCGTTGTCTCGGATTCGGATGCTGCATCATCCGCCGGACAGACCACGGAACAGACCACTGGGCAGACCGCTGGGCAGACCGCTGGCGCTGCCGATACAGCGGGCACAGCGGGCACGGGACTTCATGTCGCGGCGTCCGTCAGCCAGCCTGATGTGTCAGCAGCATCGTTGCAAGGCATCGCCGTTATTGAAGGCACATCCCTGGATGCGGCGACAAGCCTGGTCACCGCATTGCGCGACCAGCGAATCATCAGCTGAACGGTCAGCAGCCGGAACGCTGGGTCGGGATTGAGCTGGATCGGGATTGAAACCGCGGGTGCTCTTGATCCCGGGGTCGGATGGTATCGCTTACATGCCCCAGTCGGGGTCGATGTCTTCCGGATGCATGCCATTGAGGTTGGCCAGTTGGAACACGATTTCATCGCGAACCAGGAATTCCAAGTCGCTCCAGCTGGCCGCGCGTGACTGTAACGGCATGCTGTAGAGCACGATGCGCGCAGGAATCCCGTTGCCAGCGGGGAACGCCCTGGAGAGCGGAACCTTGTGTTCCTCCCAATCCAACGGATCGGATGGCGGCACATCCTCGACGGCGCATTGGAGGTTCACGAACAGTTCCGGCCATGCGGCGCGCAAGCGCTTGATATGCGAGGCAACCAGGTCATCGAACGCGCCGGATTTCGTGCGATACCGTGGCATGCGCACGCCGAACATCGGCTGCCTCTGGCCCCTGCCATGGCGGTTGCGGTAATGCTTGCGTTCCCAGGGTGCCACGGGGGTCTTCCGCTGCCAGCCCACGGGATGGCTGTGCGTATGGTTCTGCGAGGAACCGGACTCGTTCGAAGGCATGCTCATGCTTATTACCCTACGCATCCGCGGTGACGTATACAATCAATGCTATTGCTGCGCGTCCAAGCCGGGCATTGACAAGTCTGTGCATGAGTAATTGCGCGTGATTGCAAAAATCGCATGTATGCTGACGTGACACGTTCCTGCATGCTGTGCATGGGCAATTCGTAGGAGGACCATGAGCGAACTGAAGCCAGAGCAATGGGATGATGTCGATTATGCCGACGTGTGCAGTCGCATCAAGGCGGTGGCATTCGACTTGGACGGCACGCTGGCGCGTTCCAAGCAGCCGATGAAGCCGCCGATCGCTGCAAAATTCGCGGAGTTGACGCATCAGCTTCCCGTTGCGGTCATCTCCGGCGGGCGATGGGAGCTCGTCGACAGCCAGGTCGTGCAGATGGTCCAGTCGGATTCCGACAAGTCCCACCTGCATCTCATGCCCACGAGTGGCACGCAATACATCCGTTGGGATGCAGGCGCAGGGGAGTGGACGAAGGTCTTCGAACACGATTTGTCCACGGCCCAACGCGAACAAGCCATCGCCTCCCTCGAACGACGCGCAAAGGAGCTTGGCGTGTGGGAAGAGCACACATGGGGCGGCCGCATCGAGGACCGTGGCAGCCAGATCACGTACTCAGCGTTGGGGCAGAGCGCTCCTGTAGCCGAGAAGGAAGCGTGGGATCCCACTGGCGAGAAACGTCGAATGCTCGCCGAAGCATGCCAGAAGGATCTGCCTGATCTGGCGGTGCACGCTGGCGGTTCCACAAGCGTGGATATTTCGCTCAAAGGCATCGACAAGGCGTATGCAGTGCGTGAGCTTGCCACGATCTTGGGCATAGAGGTGCCGCAGATCTGTTACATTGGCGACCGCATGGGGCCGGAAGGCAATGATTACCCTGCCGTGCAGGCCGGCACGACAAGCATCCACGTGGATGGTCCGGAACAGACCATCGAGTGCATCGGACGCATCATCGAGAACCTTCCGCAGACTGCCTGATGCACTGTATGCGCCTTTGGATCGCGATACCTAGCTGGGCTGCAATGTGCGGCTGATGCGACCAACATCGCACCAAAAATAAGGCGTAGTTATCCACAGGCGCCTCATGCACATGCTATCGGTCTGATATTTATGCACATGTGCCATTACCGCCGTGTGCAAGCAGCAAGGAACCGTTAGCATGTGCGCATGAGCGTCAATCGCTATCACCTGCAGATTCATTCGCTGAGACCGGTTTCGTCCCATGCTGAGCACGTTGCTCGGCATGCTGGTCGGCACGGGGCTCGCCTTGGTGCTCGGCATGGAGCCGTGCCCCAATGCGTGCGAGCGCACGTGTCGTCTGCCTGTGCGTTCGCGCACAGCGTCTGGAGCGCTGTGTCGTTCGTTCTGTTCCCCCGGGGATGCGCAGGATGCGATGCTCCGGATGAGGTGCTGTGTCGGCAATGCACGGAAGAATTCCGGCAGCACCCTGTGCGACCGGTTTCCGCGCCTGTGCGCAGTGGTGAGGTGTGGGCGTGCGCATGGTATCGGGGTCCGGCACGCCGGGCTGTGCTTCGATGGAAAGACCATGGGGATGAGGAAGCGGACGCTCCGCTGTGCGCTCTGCTGCGTGAACTTGTGCAGCGTCGTGCCATGCTGCTGCGCAGGCTTGTGGCACGTGGCGGCGATGCGGCATGCGATGGCCGGGCGGGGGATGCTCGGATGCGGAACGGGTGTGCGGAGAATGGGCGCGAGAAGGACAGACACGCAGAGGATGGGCGTGCGGAGGATGTCCCCATGGGCAATAGGTGCCCTGAGGACAGACACTCGGATATGAACGGAAGCCGAGGATTCCAGCCGATTCTGGTGGTGCCTGTGCCTTCCTCCGCTGAGTCCAAACGCGTCCGGGGACGTTTCCAGACCAGCACATTGGCCCGGGCGGTCGCCGCGCAGTTGTGCGCATGCGTGGGGGAGGCGGTCTACGCGGACGTGCTTGATTTGCATGGCGTTTCGTCCAAATCCGTCGTCGCATCCGGTCGTGGCGACCGTGCGGCGCGCATCCGGGGTCGGGTGAGAGTCAAGCGCGGTACGGATCTGCATGCGCCGATCGTTCTCGTGGATGACATTGTGACTTCCGGTGTCACAATCCGTGAATGCGCCGCGGTGCTGCACCGGCACGGGGCTGATATCATCGCCGTTTTCACATTGGCCGCCGTGCCGTTTCGGGCAAACGGCGGTGGTTCGTGATTTTCGCCAGGGTCTTCGTGGGGGCTATGCCGACTGATACGGGAATGCCCACGCCTTGAAAACGGTGGTGCGCATGCGCAAGCACCGTTGGGTGAGGTCATCGAGGCGGGAAGGCGAGGGTGTGCGTGAGGTCTGTGGTTTTTCGGATGACTCTGTGTCGGCCGTCGTCATGTTCGCTTCCCCGATGCGCTTGGATTGCGCGGAGTCCTGCAGGCTCAGGGAGCATTCATCGATGGAATATACCTCTTGGTGGGTGAAGAAGCGTCGCATCACCGACATCATCCTGGCGGACAGGCTCGCATACAGCTTATAATTCGAGCTCCTCGCCACCACACCATGGTCGGTGGCCCATTCGCGTATCTTGAACCACGGCACGCCTTCAGGTATCCCATCGCCTTGGCCTGCGCACTTCGCGCCACCACGCATCCGTCGTTGTTGGACAGCACCACCACGGGGCGTCCCACTAGCGATGGGTTGAACACGCATTCGCATGAGGTGAAGAAGCTATTGGCATCCGCAAGCACGATGGCATTGTCGCCTGTGCGCATCGCCGTGCGGCTTGTCGTCGGTGTTTCCCTCATGGCATCTCCCTCATGGTGTCTCTGTGCGTTGTGTGCGGGCGTGGTGCTATCTGCGCATGCGCTTCGGATTCCGTGTTGTCGATTCCGTGTGCTGGCTGCAGTTGTGGGTTCCGTGTTGTGGGTTCCGTGCCTTTAATCGCCGCTAATCCCGTGCTTGGGGTCACGACCTGGGCGGCGTCCGGCTGCACTGCCAGTGATAATTGCCTATGACCACTCCCTCTCACGCTTCTTGCCCCCGATTGAAACGCTGGAACAGGCTGAAACGGTGCAGTGGGATGAATCGCTCATGACGGTCGCTCCTTTCGAACATATGAGTTATTATATAGAACATATGTTCGAAAGGAGCGGAGGTGTGTCGTATTATTCAGTCACCGTCGAGCGGCACAGTCAGGCTTCGTCCGAATCCGGGTGATGCTTGGGCAAGGTGATTTCAAAATCGGCGCCACGCGGGTCGTCGACGACCTTGACATTGCCGCCGTGCAGCTGCGCGGCCCACCGTGCGATGGGAAGCCCCAGACCGGTGCCACCGGATTCCGTGCCCGGACGTCCGCCTTTGTCCTTGACATAGCGGCGGAAGATGTCGTTGCGCGCAGACACGGGAATCTGCGAGCCGAAGTTGACGACGTTCACCACAACGGTGTCATGGCGGCGATCCTCGCGTGCCTCGATGAG
>CAYVHC010000059.1:0-7397 GCA_964451025.1 uncultured Bifidobacteriaceae bacterium | reverse complement strand
GTGCCAACGCCTGTGCCACAGCCGGCGGAAGGGCTGCGCACGCATCGGAGGGGGCGTCCGGATCGGCTTGTGCCGCGGATTCCATCACCGACGAGCAGACGGCAAGTCCTGCGCGATGCCCGAACAGGCAGGCGTCGAGCAAGGAATTGGCGCCCAGGCGATTGGCGCCATGCACGCTGCCGCACGAGCATTCGCCGGCGGCGTACAGACCGGACACGAATGCGCGTCCACCATCGGCGCCCACCGTGTAGACACGGCCGTCCTTGTCGATGGGGATTCCGCCCATCGTGTAGTGGGCTGTCGGCTTGACCGGCACCAGGTCCGTGGCGGCGTCGATGCCCGCGTATGTGCGGATCGTCGAATACACTTCGGGAAGTTTCGATTCCAATGTCTGCCTGCCAAGGGACCTCAAGTCGAGCCACACACAGTCCCTGGGGCCATCCGGCTGCATGGGGTCGGCCACGCCGCGCCCTGCCTCGACTTCGGAGGCGATGGATCGCGTCACCACGTCGCGCGCGGCAAGGTCCTTGTGGTCCGGCGCATAACGCTCCATGAAGGCCTCGCCGTTCGCATTGCGCAGCACGCCACCTTCGCCACGAGCGGCCTCCGACAGCAGTATGCCGGTGTGTGCCAGACCTGTGGGATGGAACTGCACGAACTCACTGTCTTCGAGCTGCAGTCCGGCGCGCAAGACAAGGGCCATGCCGTCACCGGTGAGGTCCCACGAATTCGACGTCGTGTGGAACAGCCTGCCGGCACCGCCCGTCGCCACAATCACATTCGCGGCGGCAAGCGCGTGAAGCTCGCCCGTATGGGTGTCGAGCACGACGATTCCCTGGCATGCGGCGCCGTTGGGGTCATCGTGGTCCACGACCAGGTCGGTCACATACCATTCCTCGGCGAAGTCCACGTTTTGTTTCACGCATTGCTGCCAGAGCGAATGGAGTATCTGATGGCCGATGCGGTCCGCGGCGTAGGCGGTGCGGTGCACCGACGCCTTGCCGAAATCGCTGGTATGGCCGCCAAAGAGACGCTGGGCGATGTGTCCGTCCTGCAGACGGGAGAACGCAACGCCGTCATGTTCCAGCGCAATCACCGTGGCAGGGGCGTCATGGGCGAGGATCTTCGCCATGTCCTGATCCACCAGGAAGTCGCCGCCCTTGACTGTGTCGAAATAATGCCAGTGCCAGTCATCATGCTCGACATTGCCCAAGGAGGCGGCGATGCCGCCTTCCGCCGACCCGGTGTGGGATCGCAGGGGCTGCAGCTTCGAAACGACGAGCACCCGGGGGTCGCGTCCGGCTGCCTCGGTGTCGAACGAGCGCAGGAAGCCGAGCGCCGCAGAAAGGCCTGCTGCGCCGGCTCCCACGATGATCAGGTCATAGGGGAGTGTCGGAAGCTGTGGATTCATGCCTCTGATTGTGTCACGACCCCCCGCCACGTATCGCCGCATCCGTGCCTCCCGGTGCGATGGGCGTGGACGCCGCGCGCTTCCGGCATGGCGGTCGGGGCTGCATGCGTGGAGATTGGGGCTGTGCGCGCGGCGGTCAGGGACTGCATGGTGTTTCTCACTCCAATGCGGCGAATGTGCCGTCGGCGTGGCGCAATACCCTGCCATCCATCTCCAAAGCGCCGAGCCGCACGGCCAGGCGGCGGCATGAGGCGGCGATGCCGTGGCGTTGCAGCCGTGCCTGTATGGAACCGATGTCGGTGGTGTGGTGCGATGAGCGCAGGGTGCGCACGGAACGGATGATTTCATCATCCAGCGTCCTTTCGCCGCCACCAGGTGATGAGACGGAATCGGCAGGCCGTGTGGAATGCGTGACGGCACTGGTGCTGGTGTTGGCTTTCGTGGTGGTGTTGGTGCCGGGAATCAGATTGTCGTCAGGGTCGGGGAACAGGCCGGGCAGCGGCTCATCATGGGCAGTCTTGGAGGGAAGGGGGAAGCCGTCGGGTGTGCTTGAGGGCGGTGTGCTCGATGACGGTGTGCTCGATGCCTCAGGGGCCTTGCGGTGGTCATGGCAGTCGGGAATCATGTCGAGCACATTGCGCGGATCGGGCAGCAGAATCGCCTTGCCTTGGTATATGAGGTCGTTGCATCCGGCGTTGCCTGCGCGGTCCGCGTCCCCGGGCATCGCCAGCACCACGCGGTTGAGACGCGCGGCGTGGGATGCGGTGTTGAGCGCACCGGAACGGTAGCGCGCCTGCGTCACGAGCACCGTGTGCGAGAGGGCTGCGATGAGCCGGTTGCGGATGAGGAACCTCCATGACATGGGCGGTGTGTCGGGCGCGACCTCGCTGATGAGCGCCCCACCGCTGGCGATGATGTCGTCGAACAACCCCAGGTTGCGTGCAGGACCGGTGTTGTTGAGGCCGCCAGCCATCACGGCGATCGTGCTGGCGGGTGCCGTTTCTACGGCGGCGCGATGGGCTGCGGCGTCAATGCCCATCGCCCCGCCGGAGATGATCACATGGCCTGCCTTGGCGGCGGCAATGGCGGCGTGACGCGCCATGCTGAGACCATAGGCGTCGGCTTCGCGCGAGCCGACAATCGCCAAAGGAGTCGCACAGGCAGTGAGACATGCGGGGTCGCCACGCACCCAGAAGCACAGGGGGTCGGGGAATTCCTGCGACAGGCCCAGATCCTCCACGCGTTGCGGCCATAACCGGTCGGAGGGGATGACGATATGCAGCGCGCCCGAATCCGTCAGGCGTTCCCACAGGTTGTCGAGATTGCTGGGAAGGCTTGCCGCACGGTTCACCCAACCGCGTATGTGCGTGCGCCATGCCACGGTGCGTCGGGGGTCGGCCTCGAACTCCGTGCGCTGCCGCGCATCTGGCAAGGCGAGCGCCAGGATGTCGTCCACGGATCGGTCGGGATCGCCATGCAATGTCTCCCACACCTGCTCGGCGGCGCACACGCACAGCACGGCGTTCATCACCGGGTCGGCGCCATCGCAGACGGCAGCGAGGGCAGCGTGTGCCAGATGCTCGTCATCGACGATAGGCGCGGCGGATGCCGGCTTGCGAGGGCTGGACGCGGCGGACGCATCGGTTGCCGTCGCTGCCGGTGTCGTGATGGCCGACGGTGTTGATGACATGGGGGTCGTGTGCGTCGAGGATGTTGATGCTGGGGGCGCCGATGCCGCGGGCCTTGGCGCCGCGGGTGATGCGAGTGCGGGGATGAGGGGAAGCGTGACCAGTGTCATGGCGTGCCTTTCGCAGAGGTGAGATGTGCAGATGCAGGGTTGTACGGATGCAGGGTTGTGCGGGTATCGGGGTTGCGCGGAACAAGAATCCCCCGGGGAAAAACGAAGGATTCAGGAATCGGGGCGGGCAAGGAGCGGAATGGTCGAGGTCAGCAGGGGCCCCGTGGGCGGTCATTGTCGGAGTCGCGTGCGCAGCATGATTCCCGCCGCGGTGTCGTCGGAATCGGGCACCGTCCTGCCGCCAAGGTCGGCAAGAGTCCATGCCAGCCTGAGCGCGCGGTCCGCACCTCGCAGCGACAGCAGTTCGCCCTCCAACGCCTTGTCCACGGCCTTCCGCGCCTGCCACGGGGTGTTGCTGCGCAGCCATTCGCCGCTCGCCGCCGCATTGCAGCCCCAGCCTTGGCGTGCGAACCTTTCGCGTGCCGCACCCCGCGCCGCCTCCACCCTGGCGCGTATGACGGCGCTGGATTCCGATGGCCGGCCGGCGGCGCTCGCCATGGAAGTGATGGGAGGCACGTCCACCTGTATGTCGATGCGGTCAAGAATGGGGCCGGATAATCGGTTCCAGTACCTCATGCGTTCCTGCGGCCGGCATGTGCAGTTGGTGGCGCGTCCCCAGCCATGCCCGCATGGGCAGGGGTTCGCCGCCATCACCAGCTGGAAGCGTGCCGGATACAGCGTGGTGCCGCGGGCACGGGACAGCGATACCAGCCCCGTCTCCAACGGTTCGCGCAATGATTGCAACGCCCGGGGAGAAAATTCCGGCGCCTCGTCAAGGAACAGCACGCCGTCATGGGAGCGGGTGATGGCTCCCGGCATGGCGATTCCCGATCCGCCGCCTGCCAGCGACGCTACCGACGCCGTGTGATGCGGAGCCTCGAACGGTGGCACCGGCGTGATTCCGTATGCTCCCAAGGTGCCGCACAGCGAACGAATCTGGGCGACCTCAAGCTGCTCGCTGTCGCTCAGCTGCGGCAGGATGCTGGGAAGCCGCGACGCGAGCATCGTCTTGCCTGCGCCGGGCGGCCCGATCATGAGCACATGGTGGCCTCCGGCGGCGGCGACCTCCAACGCCCATTTCGTCTCCTCCTGGCCGATCACTTGGTTCATGTCCAGCGTCGGCGACTGCGGTGCGGTCGCGTCCTGCGACACCCCGGTGCTATCCGCCAGCACCTGATCGTTCATGCTCCATGTCGCCGTGCCGCCGCACAGTTCCATGAACTCGCCCAGATGCCGCACGCCTATCACATCGACGCCGTCCACGAGCCGGGCCTCCTCCACGTTCGCGCATGGCACGAACGCGCGGCGGATGCCCTGCGCCTGCGCATGCATGAGAATCGGCAGCACGCCGTTGACCGGCAGCACCGTGCCGTCAAGGTTGAGTTCCCCCAAGGCAAGGGTGTGGACGGTCGCATCCGGGTCTATTGCATGCGCCGCTTCCAATACCGCGGCGGCGATGGCAAGGTCATGAACCGAGCCGCGCTTGGGCAATGACGCGGGGGAGAGATTCACCGTCACACGAGTGTCTGGCCACGTGAATCCGCATGCCGTGCACGCGGATTTGACCCGTTCCCGCGCTTCGCTCAGCGACGTATCCGGCAGTCCGATGATGGAGAAATACGGCAGCCCAGGAGAGATGAACGCCTGCACTTGGATGGTGAACGCCTTGAGTCCCAGCAGGCCGATGGACAACGCAGAGCCAATGCGCATCACAACGCCCCTTCCACATGGGTGAGGGCAGGCAAGCGTGACGTGTCCCGGTCCTGAAGGCGCACGTCGATGGCGACCACGTCATAGCGCAGGCGGCGCATGCCGGGCTTGCGCTCGCGCATCCACAGGCAGGAGGTGCGCCGCATGGCAATCTGCTTGTGCAACGTCACGGCTTCCTGTGGCGTGCCATGCGCATGGCCGCGGCGTGTCTTCACCTCGACGAACACAAGCACGTCATCGGTGTCAAGCGCCACGATGTCGAGTTCGCCGTAACGTGACCTCCAGTTGCGGTCGAGTATGCGCCAGCCCCGTTTGGTGAGCTCATGGCAGGCGAAATCCTCTCCCACCTGGCCCAAGGCATGGGAGGCAAGTCCGGAAGCGTTGAGGGTGCGCGCCAGGCGTGCCGAGACGTCATCGGGCTCATTGCGGGGTGCCGTGGCGTTGGGGACCATGGCATTGGACGCCGTGTTGTTGCGTGCCGTGGCGTTGGATGCTGAGCAATTGGGTATTGCGGAAGATGTCATGGCGCCAAGTCAAGCATCGCGGCGCTCGTCACCTTGCCCAATTGGACCAATGTGGACCGTCTTGAGGCAAAAAACATCCTGGGGGAAGGTCTGTGGATGAACGTGGCGGCAGGATGTGGACAACTCCACGTCCTGTGGATAACTGCTGCTGCGTCGCGTGCACGCACAGCCCAGTGCATGCACAGCCCAGCGCCGCATGCAGTCCGGCGCCGCGTCAGCCCAGCAGCGCGGTCATCTCGTGCAGTTCGAGTTCGAAGTTCACGCCACGCGCGTCGTGGTGAGGCTGGCGCTGGGTGTCAACCATCGCATCATGCACGAAGCGTCCTGCAATCTGCGCCGCCTGGGAAAGCGTGCGGCCGGCCATAATCGCACCGCACAGCGACGAAGCGAACGCATCCCCCGTGCCGTGCGCCATGAAAGGCAGCTTCTCATGCGCGATCTGCATGGCGTTGCCGGCGCCATCATGCGCATTCGCCACGAAGTTGCGCAACGCCCCGTCGTTCCGGTCGATGCCCTTGAGCACCACGGATTGCGCGCCCAGCGCCAGCAGCGCCTCAATCAGCTCATGCACCTGCCCGTCCGTCAGATCCTGGCCACGGTAGGGGGTGCCGGTGAGGATCGCGGCCTCGGTGAGATTGGGGGTGAGCACCTGCGCGCCGTCCGCCAGTTCGCCCATCGCCGCGCACAACGCGTCGTCGTAGGTCGCATACAGCACGCCGCCGTCTCCCATCACCGGGTCCACGATGCGCAGAGCTGTGGGGTAGTCACGCCAGATGCGCTGGATGATCTGCACTTGGCGGGCATTGCCGAGGAACCCGGAATACACGGCGTCCAGCTCCACGCCCTCGGCCTGCCAGGCATCCAGATACCCGGTGAGCATGTCCGTCGTGTCTTCGAAAGTGAACGTCTGGTAATGCGTGTGCGCGGAAAACAGGCCGGTGGGCACCGGGCACACGTCGCATCCGGCTGCTGACAGAATCGGAATCGCGGCGGTGAGGGAGCACTTCCCATAGCCGCACATATCATGCACCGCCGCGACGCGCGGGATGTATCCGGGCGTGCGTTTGTACAGCGCGCCTTCCGCTGCGGCGGGGTGGCTGGCGGGGTCTGCGCGGCGGGAAGATTGGGTGGCGTCGGCACCCATGGCGGTGGCGGAAGCACAGGCAGCACAGAGGTCCGAGGCGGCAGAGACAGCAGAGGAGTCCGAGGCGGCAGAATCAGTAGTGAAATGAGAGGGCATCGTGTCTTCCAATCCAATATCCAAGCCCATAACCCAAACGTGCGGGCAACGGCATTCAAGACATACAAACTATCCGCTGCCATCCCCCGATGCCGGTCTCGCGAGGCGGCACGCGAAGGGAACGGCGGGTGTTTTCCTTGCATTTGCAACGATTTTTGCAGTTATGGCAGGTCATAAGCATTGGGTATAGCAACCCCGTAGTGTCGAGCGTGCCGCCGTCATATTGTTCAAATCAACAAGCACGGAAGCGCGATACACACCACGGCACCGCGCGCCGGGCACCAGATGGAAAACAACGAGGCTCCGCAAGGGGCGCAAGGAGTATCACCATGGCAGAAAAGAACAACCACTACCGTTTCGAAACCCTGCAGCTGCACGTCGGCCAGGAGCAGGCCGACCCCGCCACCGATTCGCGTGCGGTGCCGATCTACGCCACCACGAGCTACGTCTTCCATGACTTCGACCACGCCGAGGCTCGCTTCGGCCTCCAGGACCCGGGCAACATCTACGGCCGCCTGACCAACACGACCGAGGGTGTGTTCGAGGACCGCATCGCCGCGCTCGAGGGCGGCACCGCCGGCCTTGCCGTCGCATCCGGCGCCGCGGCCGTCGAATACGCGGTGCGCAACATCACCCAGACCGGCGACCACATCGTGGCCTCCAAGCACATCTACGGCGGCACCTTCAACCTGCTGCGCCACACGCTCCCGCGCG
>CAYVHC010000058.1:0-7511 GCA_964451025.1 uncultured Bifidobacteriaceae bacterium | reverse complement strand
GGCTGTGGCTGTGGCTGTGACCGGACCGCCTCCGCGGCCTGAATCGCCACGTGCCCCCATCGTACCATTCCGTAATCATCATTAGTCTTCAGCAATCATCGTTGACGCGATTATCGTCACGCAACGTCATCCGTATGACCGTTTTCCAACCGCCGACCAATCGAGGGACCATGCCAATCGATACCACAGAACCCGCCGTCATCCGTCGCAGCGCCGAAGAACTGCTTGATGGGCTGAATCCCCAGCAGTCCGAAGCTGTGCAATACTCGGGCCCCGCGCTGCTCATCGGCGCAGGCGCAGGGTCGGGCAAGACGCGCGTGCTCACCCGCCGCATCGCATGGGCGTTGAGCCAGTGGAACGCCTGGCCAAGCCAGATCCTGGCCATCACGTTCACCAACAAGGCGGCGCGCGAGATGAAAGACCGCCTCGAAACGCTCATCGGGCCGGTCGCCCAGCGCATGTGGGTGTCGACGTTCCACTCGGCATGCGTGCGCATGCTGCGCCGTGACGGCGAGGCAGTGGGGCTGAACCGGTCGTTCACCATCTACGATCAGGCCGACAGCATCCGCCTGATGCGCACAATCGAGCAGGAGCATGGTCTCGATCCCAAGCGCGTCAAGCCGCGTGACGTGCTCTCGGCAATCTCGGACTGCAAGAACGAGCTCAAGGACTGGCGCATGCAGCTCAAGGAGTACGCGCCGGACTACAAGCCCGGGCAGCCGTCCAACCTGGGGCACCTGGAGCCGGGCGACATGCTCAACGCCTGCCTGTATGCCGAATACCAGCGCCGGCTCGAGGCAGCAAACTCCGTGGACTTCGACGACCTCATCATGCGCACCGTGCAGATGCTCCAGATCGACCCCCAGGCGGCCGCCTATTACCGGCACAAGTTCCGTTACATCTTCGTCGACGAATACCAAGACACGAACCATGCGCAATACGTGCTCGTCCGTGAGCTTTCCGGCGTTGACACAGCCTCCGGTGCTGCAGGCGTCGCAGGTGCTGCTGCCAACGCTGGCATTGCAAACGTCGCCGGTGTTGCCAATGCAGCAGGCATCGCTAATGCCATGGGGGCGCAGCCCATACGACAGAGCCCACAGCCACAGCAAGCCCAGCCCAACTAGGTCACGGTCGTCGGCGATTCCGACCAGTCCATCTACGCGTTCCGCGGGGCGGACATCCACAACATCCTCGACTTCGAGAAGGATTTCCCCAACGCCAAGACCGTCATGCTCGAGCAGAACTACCGTTCCACACAGACGATCCTCGACGCAGCCAACGCCGTGATCTCCAAGAACGCCGGGCGCAAGCCCAAGAAACTGTGGACGCAGGAGGGGGCGGGAAGTCCCATCGTCGGATACGCCGCCGACGACGACCTGCAGGAGGCGCAATGGGTCGCCGGCGAAATCGCCCGGCTTGTCGCGGAGGATGGCTTCACCTATGGCGACATCGCCATCATGTACCGCGCCAACGCGCAGTCGCGCCGCTTCGAGGAAGCCTTCATCAACGCCGGCATACCCTATCAGCTCATCGGCGGCACACGCTTCTACGAACGCAAGGAAGTCAAGGATTCCATCGCCTACCTGCAGTGCATCACCAACCCCAGCGACGACGTGAGCATGCGGCGCATCCTCAACGTGCCCAAACGCGGCCTGGGGGAGCGTGCTGAAGCGCTTGTCGCCGACTACGCGCAGGCGCAGGGCATCACCTTCTGGCAGGCGCTCGGCAGCATCGAGCAGATCCCGGGCATGACGACACGCATGGCCAACCCGCTGCATGCATTCCGCAGCATGATGGAGGAGCTGATCGCCTACGCCGCCGAACACGACGCCAACCCCAGCGACATCGTGGCACATGTGCTGCAATCAAGCGGCATCGTCGACGAACTGCGCAAAGCCAAGGACGAGCAGGAACAAGGCCGTGTCGAAAACCTCTCGCAGCTGCAATCCGTCGCCGCAGAATATGAACAGAACACCCCCGACTCCTCGCTCGCGGGATTCCTCGAATCCGTGGCACTCGTCGCCGACTCCGATCAGCTGCCCGACGAAGGCGAGCAGCGCGGTTCCGTCACCCTCATGACCCTTCACACGTCCAAGGGCCTCGAATACCCCGTCGTGTTCCTCGTCGGCATGGAGGAAGGCACCTTCCCGCATTCACGCGCAATGGACAACGTGACCGAAATGGCGGAAGAACGCCGCCTTGCCTACGTGGGCATCACCCGCGCTCGCAAGAGGCTATACGTCACGCGAGCAGGGGAGCGCACGCAATGGGGCAAGGCCGAGACCATGCTCTCCAGCGAGTTCCTCGACGACATCCCCGACAAGCTCATCGATTGGAAACGCAAGGAGACATCCGTCGAAAGCGGAGAAAGCGAATTCGGTGAGTTCGGCGGATTCCAGGGCTTCGGCGGCTTTGGCGGCTCGCGAAGCTTTGGCGGATTCGATGATTCGTCTTCGCGCGGCACTTCCCGAGGCGGATCGCACGGACGGTGGGGCGCTCGTTCGGGCGGCGCGGGCTCGGGCTCGGGCGGCTCGTCGCGCAACTGGCGTGATGGCGCTCGCGGCGAGCGAGCTTTTGGCTCCAGTGGTGATGATTACGGTTTTGATTCCGATTACCCGTTCGACGATGACGATTACTCGACTTTTGGTGCTGCATCGTCCGGCGGATCCTCGGACTCGCGCTCGGGTTCGCGGGGCAGGTCATATGACGGTTCGTCGAATGATTTCGGTTCGCGCGGATCTTCCTACCGCTCTTCGCGCAGCTCTTCCTATGGATCTGCTGGATCTTCCTACGGTTCGGGCGATTCCGGTCGCCGCGGTTCCTCTCATTTCAGATACGGCACCCCTCAGGAAGGCTCCTCGTATCGCTCTGGGCGTTCGGGTTACGGCAGCTCAGGATCCGGCAGCTCCGGATCCTACAGCTCGGGCTCCGCGCGCAATGGCAAGGTCACGACGCGCCGCGTCTCGCGCCAGGCGCCGGGCGCAGGTTCGACGGCCACTTCCTCCGGTTCGTCCGCACCCCGCAACAGCCTCACCATCGGTGACCTGCACGTCGGCGACCTCGTCTCGCACGATAAATTCGGCCTGGGCAAAATCATCTCGACCGAAGACAAGGGTGACAACTCCGTCGTGACCGTGGACTTCGGCTCTGATGGCATCAAGCGCCTCATGCTCCGCATGGCGCCAATGGAAAAGCTGTGATTCGCTGGCGGTTGCGGACGGCGCGGCATGTGACTGTCCGCAGCCGATGACTGTCACGACAGATGATGCGGTCTGCAATCCAGAACGCGTTTGATTCGCTGTGGATGCTCAACGGAGCCTGTGGCGCCAGTCGCCAAGAGGGTGTATGCTAGACGTTTGTGTGCGTAAGCACACTGTCTGGAGCCTTAGCCCATCAATGGGTCGGCGGCGCAAGCCGTTCGTGCATGGCACGGTGAAGCATTGGAGAGGCTGGCTCGGCATTCGCCCGTATTTGTTCGGGTGTCTGCCTGCGTTCAGACAACGACAGAATCAAAAGTTAGGAATACAGATGACCAAAGTTCAGCGTGCTCGTCGTCAGGTGCGTCTTTCCCGCGCCCTCGGCATTGCGCTTACCCCCAAGGCCCAGCGTATCTTCGAGAAGCGCCCGTATGCTCCTGGTGAGCACGGCCGCACCCGTCGCCGCACCGAGTCCGATTACAGCGTGCGTCTGCGCGAGAAGCAGCGTCTGCGTGCACAGTACGGCGTGTCCGAGAAGCAGCTGCGCGCTGTGTATGATCGCTCTACCCGTACCGCTGGCCAGACCGGTTACGCCATGCTTCGCGAGCTCGAGACCCGTCTCGACGCCCTCGTGCTGCGCGCCGGCTTCGCTCGCACCACCGCCCAGGCACGCCAGTTCGTCGTGCACGGCCACATCCTCGTTGACGGCAACAAGGTCGATCGCCCCAGCTACCGTGTCAAGCCTGGACAGACCATTCAGGTGCGCGCCAAGTCCCAGACCATGGAGCCCTTCGTGCAGGCCGCTGAAGGCGTGCACCGCGACGTTCTGCCCGCGGTTCCGGGCTACCTCGATGTGAACCTGCCCTCCCTCAAGGCTACGCTGACGCGCATCCCTGAGCCGGAAGAGATCCCGGTGCAGGTCAACATCCAGTACGTCGTCGAATACTACAGCCGCTGATCCGGCGCCCGCTCGCGCGGGTTTCTCACAGCCATACATACCGAAACGGCCCGTCGCGCAAGCGGCGGGTCTTTTCGTTGTGCGGACGGTGGCTTGCGCATCTAGGAAGCGGGAGTGAGTTGCTGGCCTATGTGCCAGCGGTGGCTGGCACTTTGTGGGGTAGGCGGGTTGCTTGGTATGTGAGTTTGGCTTGTTTGCGTGGTTTGTATAGTGGCGTGCTGGTGGTTGCTTGCCTATGTGCGCGCGGTGGCTGGCACATTTGGCACATTGGAGCGAGAACTTGCCCATTGGCTCGATGGCTGGATCCATTGGCACGATGGGCGGCACAATTGGCGCGGCGCGGCGCGGTGCCGGGTTGTGCAACAGGTAGCAATCGGGGCGGATTGTCGGGGGTTGTCCTAAAAATACTGAAATGTCAGCCGTGGAGCATCGCTGTGATGGGCTGTGCGCTGCATCCGGTGTGCGTAGCGGAGTTTTATTGGAAAATGGATCATGAAAGAAGACAACACCACAAAGATCAGTGACCCCAAGTCCAGCCAAGATTCACAGAGCTCTCAATCATCGCAGAGCACCAACTCCACTGCACTAGCCGAGCCGCAAGCCAAGCCACAGGGGAAGCGGCAGGACGCATCGCAGGACACTTCCCAAAGCAATCCCAGCCACAACAATTCACAGAAGGGGCTTGATTCCCAACCCCAGGCATCCCAGACATCTCACATCCAGGCATCCCAACCCCAGGCATCCCAGACGCCGGATGCGCCGGACTTCGTCCCGCCGCAGCTCAATGTCAGCAAGGTGACGGGGCGCCTCATCGGATCCATCATCGCCACTGCGGGCATCTGTTTCATGGGCATCCTCACCGAAACAATGATGAACGTGCTGTTCCCGCACCTCATGCAGGAATTCGGCATCGACGCCGCAACCGTCCAATGGGTCACGAGCGCGTGCATCCTCACGATCGCCGCGGTCATACCGTTGAGCGCATTCCTCAAGAAACGCTTCAGCTTCCGCCAGGTGTTCGCCGCAGCCATCGTGGTGGGCGTCGTCGGCGGTTTCATCGCCATGTGGTCGCCCAGCTTCACGGTGCTGCTCGTCGCTCGCATCCTCCAAGGCCTGAGCACCGGCATCTGCATGCCGCTCATGTTCAATGTGGTGCTCGAGCAATCCCCGCGCGCCAAGCTTGGCATGCTCATGGGCGTGTGCAACCTAGTCGTGGGCCTCGCCCCGGCGCTTGGCCCGACCTTCGGCGGTTTGATGATCACCATCATGCCGTGGCGCCACATCTTCCTCATCATCATTGTCTTCATCGCGTTGTTCGGCGTGCTTGGCTTCCTCTGCCTGCGCCAGAGCTCGCCCGTCGACCGCCATGCCACGCTCAGCATCGCCCAGACCGTGTGCGTTGCCGGTGGTTTCGCGCTGCTCATCTTCGGCTTGCAAAAGACCGGTTCATGGATCGAACAAGCGGTCGTTGGCGCTTCGCTGGGCTCGCTTCCGGCGGTGTGCCTCGTGTCGGTCCTCGGCGGCATTGCGCTCATCGCTGTGTTCGTACGCCTGTCGCTGGGATCGGGCAATCCGCTACTCAACCTGCGGGTGCTGCGCCATCCTGCGCTGCGGTGTGCGGTGGCTGCCGCGGTGTTTGTGCAGTTCATCCAGCTGAGCTTGTCTTACGTGGTGCCGAACTTCAGCCAGATGGGCTTGGGCGCGACGTCGCTGCAGGCCGGCCTCACCGTGCTGCCCGGCGCTTTGATCGGCGCCATGCTCACCGCGTTGAGCGGCAGGGTCCTCGACCGCCGCGGTCCGCTGCTGCCCATCGGCTGCGGCCTCACCGTGCTGCTGTGCGGTCTCGTGTTCCAAGCGGTTGCCACTCCGGCGCTCACCATTGGCGGGCTCATGCTTGGCTACGCTTTGTGCGAAATCGGTTTTTCCAACACGTATTCCAATACCTTTACCGTCGCATTGCGCACGGTGCCCCTTGCCGAGAACCCGGATGGCAACGCTGCGTTCAACACGATGCAGCAGTTCGGCTGCGCGTTCGGCACCACGGTGAGCGCCACAATCGTGTCGGTGTTCCAAGCGGTGGAGCAGAACAAGGGCGCCTCTTTTGCTGCCGCGACCACGACGGGTGCTCATTGGGCGTATGTCGCGGCGGTGATCGCCGGGCTTATCGCCGTCTGCCTCATTGCGAAGGAACTCAAGCACGACCGCCGCGAATACCAGCCGGTCGCCTTGTGACCGGTTGCCGGTGACAGTCTGCCTGTGACCGGTTATCCTGTTGACCGGCTGCCTTTTACACTGAGATAATCGCAAGGAATAGGAGTAGAAGGATCATGCCTTTTATAATCAAGGCATGATCCTTCATGTGTTTCTGGTGCGTCATGGCCAGACTGAATTCAACCGTTACAACAGGCTGCAAGGTTGGAGCAATTCGCCGCTCACCGACAAGGGCATGGAAGACGCGAGGCGCGCCGGCGCCAAGCTCGCGCACGTGCCGTTTGCAGCCGCCTACTGCTCCGACACCACGCGCGCGCAGATCACGGCGGGCACCATCCTTGACCTCAACGAGTCGGGCGCCCCGCGTCCCACGCTCATCTCGGACATGCACTTCCGCGAGCAGCATTACGGGTATTACGAAGGCCAGGACATGAACATGGCATGGTGGGCGGCGGGCGCCCCGCATGGAGCCACGACCTACAACGAGATTGTCGAGCGATACGGCCTCGCCGCCACCCGCGACTTCCTCAAGGAGGCCGACCCGTTCCATGATGCGGAGTCCGATGACGAATACTGGCACCGCATCGCTGGCGGATACGAGCTCATCGCATCGAATGCTGCGCTGACCGATGGTGACAACGTGCTGCAGATTTCGCACGGCAACACGCTTCTGAGCCTCATGCATAGATTCGCGCCCGAGGGATACGACCTGTCGGAGCGCCCGGCGAACGGCTCGGTCACGCGCATGGATCTGGACACCACGGCGCCGTTCGATTCGGCGATCACGGTTATCGCTTACAACGAATAATCCGCATGTTCGTCGCTTCGCTGCCGCTGCCGTGCTAGCCTTGCATGTGTATTCGTCACGCCGGCATCGTTAGCGATAGGCAATGCGCCGGCTAGGGAACGAGAAAGAGGTTCGCACATGGACTTGGGTGATGTGGCGGGGCTCATTGCAGCCATTGCATTTGTCATTCTGGTCGGGTTCATGATCTATCCGCTCATCCGGCTGGGCAAGCTATTCGACCAACTGTCGCAGACAGTCAAGGACACCGGCGATCAGGCCGTCGAGGCGCTTGACGGCGGCGTGGACACCGTGCAGAAGATCAACAAGACGCTCGATGACGTCAACGATGTGTCGGATG
>CAYVHC010000057.1:0-7779 GCA_964451025.1 uncultured Bifidobacteriaceae bacterium | reverse complement strand
ACCATGGACCTCTGGGTTATGAGCCCAGCGAGCTACCGAGCTGCTCCACCCCGCGATGGCTTGCCGTTTCAGGCAGCGTTACTTACTTTAACGATAATGTACGTTTCGTCAAAGACGGCGTGTCGCGCCGGGCGTGCACCTGCAGCGCCTTGCACAGAGCCGGGTCGCCATGTGATTTCTTCTCACGGCGTAGCAGTGCGCGCCCATTAGTATAGAGATATGCCTATCAAGATACCGATGGGATTGCCGGCACGAGGGGTGCTGGACGCCGAGCGGATCTTCGCTTTGGAGGATCCGGTTGCCGAGAGGCAGGAAATCCGCCCCCTGCGCTTTGTGATCCTCAACCTCATGCCCAAGAAGATCGAGACCGAAACGCAGCTGCTGCGGCTCATGTCAAAGTCACCGTTGCAGCTGGACGTGGACTTCATGCGCACTGCCACCCACACGGGTTCGCATGTGAGCAAGGATCATCTCATCAAGTTCTATGAGACGCTTGATGCTTTTAAGGACAATTGCTACGACGGTCTTGTGGTGACCGGCGCGCCGGTCGAGCACATGGATTTCGAGGACGTTGATTACTGGGATGAGTTCACCCAGATCCTTGACTGGGCGTCCACGCACGTGTTCTCGACGATGTATTTGTGCTGGGGCGCTATGGCGGGTCTGTATTACCACTACGGCGTGCGCAAGCATCTGGAGCAGCAGAAGATCTTCGGCGTGTTTCCCCAGTATCTGCAGGATGAGTATTGCTTCCTGACGAACGGGTTCGACGAGATTGCGCTGCAGCCGCATTCCCGCCTTGCATCGGTGGATGAAGGCGATATTCGTGCCAATCCGGATTTGCAGATTCTCACGTGGGGTCCCGATTCGGGCCCGGGCCTTGTGGCGACGCGTGATTTCTCCGAAGTGTTCGCGATCGGGCATTGGGAGTATTCGAAGCGCACCCTCGCTGAGGAATACGAGCGTGACATGAAGAAGGGCCTGACCAATGTGCCCTTCCCCAAGAATTACTTCCCGCATGATGATCCGACCCAGGAGCCTGTGTTTTCGTGGCGCGCGCATGGCAACCTGCTGTGGCGCAACTGGATTAACTGGATTTACGAGACGACCCCGTATGACCTGTCGCAGATTCCGCGGCTGCGCCGTGAGAAGAAGCTTGGCACGGACCGGAGCCTGCGCCATGAGCCGGAGTCGCCACGCAACGATGGTTTCGCGCCGTTTGCGCATGATGGATACGGCTTGGTGCCGAATTTCCGCTGAACGCAAAAAAGACGCGTTTGTCCATACTTCAGAATCCTACGGAGACGTAAGTTGATTGCACTCTGAAAACGTTGCAAATTCTACGCTCCGTAGGATTGTTTTATAATGGGAGCGTGTTCGCGTTTCTCAAAACCGCAAGCACAATCGCCGCGAGTGGGTGTTGATGCGAAAAATTGCGAAAACTCGCGCAAAACTGCTGAAAACACTACGCTTCGCGTTGCGTTATAGACGCGACGTGACGAAGAAAGCGCGCGAAAGTAACATTTTGATGACGCGGAGCGGGGCTATAGTGTCACGTGTCACAAGAGGTAGGAGGCGCATATGACAGGTTCTGTCGGACTGAGTGCCCTGGCAGCCGCGCACGGTTCAGCCGTGCTGGCGTCGGGACCCTCGGAGCTTCCTTCTATCGATGACTTCCTTCCCCCGGAGATTCTCTTCCAGGGGACGCCGTTTGCAATGAACCGCATCGTGCTGATCAGGGTCATTTCGACCGTGTTCCTGCTCGCGGTGTTCGGTCTCACTGCAAAGAGGGCGAAGCTCATCCCCGGTAGGTGGCAGGGCTTCGTCGAATGGATGATCGACTTCGTGAAGTACAACGTCGTGTACGCGACGATGGGCGAGCTGCGCGGCAAGCGCTACGTGCCCGTGTGCTGCACGATCTTCTTCGCCGCACTGTGCTTCAACCTGTGCGGTGTGATCCCCGGCATGAACATCGCAGCAACGGCGACCATCGCCATGCCTTTGATGTTCGCGTTGTGGACCCTCACCCAGTACTGGCGCTCCGGCATCCGTTCCAACGGAGGTCTGTGGAAGTATCTGAAGAAGGAGATGTTCCCCGCGGGCGTTCCTTGGCCCGTGTACATCCTGCTGTCGCCGATCAAGTTCCTCGAGATCGCCATCATCCAGCCGGGCGCACTGACGCTTCGACTGTTCGCCAACATGGTGTCGGGCCATTTGACCCTCGCCACCGCGTTGGTCATGGCGGATTGGTACATCGTGCAAGCACATAACGCAGCCATGGTGCCCGTTGGCGCACTGTGGTTCGTGTTCGGCTTCCTGATGACCGCATTCGAGATCTTCATCGCGTGCCTGCAAGCATTCATCTTCGCCGTTCTGACAGCTGTCTACATCAACAGCAGCTATCCGGAAGACGAGTAAACCCAGCCTTTCTTCAAGGCGCGGAACCACTCATAACCTATATATTTCATGCTTAGAGCGAGGCGCCAGCCTCGCGTTAAGAAAGGAAACAACAATGGATCTCACTACCCTCGCAGAGGTTGCCGGCAATCTGTCCGTCCTCGGCTATGGCCTCGCCGCAATCGGCCCTGGCATCGGCCTGGGCATCATGTTCGGCAAGGCAATGGAGTCCACTGCCCGCCAGCCTGAAATGGCCAACAAGATCAACACGATCATGTACATCGGCCTGGCAATCATCGAGGTGCTCGCCCTCCTGGGCTTCGTCGCCTTCATTATGAAGAGCTAAAGAAATCCGCGGGAAACCGAAACTGAAGTGCTTGGGCATCCAAGCGTTACACAGTGAAAGGAGGGATGCATGACGACACTGGCGGAAGGAACTTCCGGAATCGATTTGTTCTTGCCGAAGACGTATGACATCTTTTGGTCGTTTATCATCCTTGTGATTCTCGCGGTCTTCTTCTACAAGTACTTCCTGCCGAAGTTCCAGAAGATTTTCGACGAGCGCGCCGAAAAGATTCAGGGCAACATCGATAAGGCCGCCAAGGCTCAGAAAGAAGCCGAGGAAGCCAAGAAGAAGTACGAAGACCAGCTCACCAAGGCCCGTGTTCAGGCTTCCAAGATTCGTGACGACGCGCGCGCCGAGGCATCGCATATCATCGCCGATGCCCGCACACGCGCCGAGGAAGAGGCCGCACAGGTCTCTGCCAATGCACAGAAGTCCATCGAATCCCAGCAAAAGCAGGCTCTCGTCTCCCTCAAGGGCGAGGTCGGTTCGCTGTCGGTGGCTCTGGCCGGCAAGATCCTCGGCAAGCAGCTCGAATCCGATGCCGTTCAGTCCGACATGATTGACTCTGTGTTGGGCGATCTGGACAAGGACGACGTCAAGGCCTGAGAATGCGTGCAAACCACAAGGTGAACGACAAGGTGACAGGTAAGGAGGTGACGGAATGCGCGGAGAAACTTCACTGACCAGTGAGAAGGCCGTGCGCGACAAGTTCGCGCCGGTGCTCAAGCAGAAGGGCGAAGGCTGTGGGGAGATTGCTCAAGATCTCTTCGGCTTCACCCAGATTCTTGACTCCACCAAGAAGCTGGAGCGGGCACTGACCGATCCTTCGCGTCCTGCACAGGACAAGATCACGCTCGTGAAGAATATCGTCGGCAATGCCGTCGATCCACTGACCATCGAGATTCTCAGCGATGTTGTCTCCCGTCGTTGGAGCCGTGTGCCGCATATCGCCAACGCGACTGAAGACCTGGCAATCGACGCCCTGCTGTATCAGGCGGACGCCCGCGGTTGCACAGGCAAGGTCGCAGTCGAACTCGCGGAGATTCGCTCCGCTCTGCTCAACCTTTCCGTGCTGCGGTCGGAGCTTTCTGACCCGCAGATGGATCCTGAACGCCGTGTGCGGCTGCTGGACCAGCTGTTCGACAAGGACACGCTCAATCCCATCACGCTGTATCTGGCGGAGCAGGCAACGAGGAATCTGCGCAACAGGCGCTACCTGTACACGATTCAATGGCTCATCGACAAGATTTCTGAACATTGCGGCGAGACCGTCGTCACAGTCACCACGGCTGTGCCGATGAGCATCGAGCAAATCAAGCGAATCATCGAGATCTATTCGAAGAAGCTGAACCGTCCGGTTCATGTCAATGCCGTTGTGGATCCCTCCGTCATCGGAGGAATGCGTCTGCAGTATGGCGCTGAGGTGATTGACCATACGGTCATCGCCAAGCTGCACAGTCTGCAGCGCACAATGGCCTGAACCTTCGGCTGGTTTTGACACCAGCCACATCGGGCGGCGCCGGCATCGGCCGGCGGCAGCTGTTCGAAACGTAAAAATAGAGGAAATTAAGGAGTGATCTATGGCTGAACTGTCCATTGATCCCGCCGCGATTCGTCGGGCGCTTGACGATTTCGTCGACTCCTACAAGCCCTCTCAGACACCGACGGAAGAAGTCGGCTATGTGAGGACTGCAGGCGACGGCATCGCGCACGTCGAAGGCCTCCCCGGTTGCATGGCCAACGAGCTGCTCAAGTTCGCTGACGGCACGCTGGGCTTGGCTTTCAACCTCGACGCCCGAGAAATCGGCGTCGTGGTGCTCGGCGATTTCTCCGGCATCGAGGAAGGCCAGGAAGTGCGCCGTACCGGCGAAGTCCTGTCCGTTCCTGTCGGTGACGGATATCTGGGCCGCGTGGTGAACCCGCTGGGCGAGCCGATCGACGGCTTGGGCGACATCAAGTGCGAATCCCGCCGAATCCTGGAAGCGCAGGCCCCTGACGTGATGCATCGTCATCCCGTCGACCAGCCGCTTTCCACGGGTCTCAAGGCAATCGACGCGATGACGCCTATCGGCCGCGGTCAGCGCCAGCTGATCATCGGCGACCGCCAGACAGGCAAGACCGCAATCGCCATCGATACGATTATCAACCAGAAGAAGAACTGGGAGACCGGTGACCCCGCCAAGCAGGTGCGCTGCATCTACGTGGCAGTGGGCCAGAAGGGCTCCACGATCGCTTCCGTGCGTGGCGCCCTTGAAGATGCAGGTGCCATGGAATACACGACGATCGTGGCATCCCCGGCATCTGACTCCGCAGGCTTCAAGTACATTGCCCCCTACACCGGCTCGGCCATCGGCCAGCACTGGATGTACAACGGCAAGCATGTGCTCATCGTCTTCGACGACCTGAGCAAGCAGGCAGAGGCATACCGTTCGATCTCGCTGCTTCTGCGCCGCCCGCCGGGGCGCGAGGCGTACCCGGGCGACGTTTTCTACCTGCACTCCCGCCTGCTGGAACGTTGCGCCCGCCTGTCCGACGACCTTGGCGGTGGCTCCATGACCGGCCTGCCGATCGTGGAGACGAAGGCGAACGATGTGTCCGCCTACATTCCGACCAACGTGATTTCCATCACCGACGGTCAGATCTTCTTGCAGTCCGACCTGTTCAACGCCGGCCAGCGTCCTGCAGTGGACGTCGGCATCTCGGTCTCCCGAGTTGGTGGCGCTGCTCAGACGAAGGCCCTCAAGAAGGTCTCCGGCACGCTGAAGATTTCGCTGGCACAGTACAAGTCCCTGGAATCCTTCGCCATGTTCGCTTCCGACCTGGATGCGGCTTCGAAGGCCCAGCTGACCCGTGGCTCCCACTTGATGGAACTGCTCAAGCAGCCGCAGTACTCGCCGTTCTCCCCGGAGCAGGAGGTTGTCTCCATCTGGGCCGGCACGCACGGCAAGCTTGACGATCTGCCGCTGGGCGACGTCCTTCCGTTCGAGAAGGGCATGCTGGACTATGTGGCGCACAACAGCGACGTCATCAAGACCATCGCTGCCACCGGCGACTTCACTGCCGATACCGAGAAGGCGTTGGAGAAGGCCGTGGACGATTACCGCGACACCTACGTCAAGCTCGACGGCACGCCGCTTATCAACAAGAAGGATGACAAGCCGGCGCCGACGGCTGTGAAGCAGGAAACCATCGTGCACCACACCCGCAAGAGCACCAAGGCCAAGACGGCTGAGAAGGCCGGTGAGTAACCATGGCATCCCAGCTCGCATACAAGTCACGCATCGCCTCCACGAAGTCGTTGGCGAAGATTTTCAACGCCCAGGAGATGATTGCGTCTTCGCACATCGCCAAGGCGCGAGACGTCGCCATGGAAGCGAAGCCATACTCTGATGCGATTTCGGATGCATTGGCCGCTCTCGTAGCACATGCCAAACTGGATCACCCGATCTTCAAGAAGCATGAGAACAAGCCGAATCACCATGTCGCGGTGCTGGCACTGACCAGTGACCGCGGCATGGCCGGCCCCTACACGTCATCCGTGTTGCGTGAAACGGAGACGCTCCTCACGCGACTTGACAGCGAGGGCAAGATTCCGGAGCTGTATGTCTACGGGCGTCGCGGCATCACGTACTACAAGTACCGCAACCGCGACATCAAGGCCACATGGGAAGGCCATACCGACGAACCCGGCGTGGAAATCGCCGAGGAGATTTCCAAGACGCTCCTCGACGCCTACATGAAGCCGGGCGAGCAAGGCGGGGTCTCCGAGCTGTACATCGTCTATACGGAGTTCATTAACATGGTCTCGCAGAAAGTGCGCATCCTGCGCATGCTGCCGGTCCAGGTGGTGACGAAGGAGATTGATCCGAACGCCGAAGGCGCTCAGGAAGAGATCGAGAAGGCACGTGACCTCACGGCACCGCTGTACTCGTTCGAACCCAGCGCCGAGGAAGTGCTTGACAAGATCCTCCCCAAGTATGTGCAGTCCCGAATTCACGAGTGCCTGCTGACGGCAGCCGCGTCTGAAACCGCAAGCCGGCAGAACGCGATGCATACGGCAACAGATAATGCCAACAGTCTGATTGATGACTTGACGCGCAAATACAACGCGACGCGTCAGGCCTCCATCACTCAGGAACTGACCGAAATCATCGCAAGTGCCGACGCACTGAATACCTCAGAAGAATAAGGAAAGCCATGGCTATGAATGAAAGTGTGGCCGAGCTGAAGGCGGAGGACAACGCCGCCGCAGCCAAAGGCCGAGTTGTTCGAGTCCAGGGCTCAGTCATTGATGTCGAATTTCCTGTCGGGCATCTGCCTGACATCTACGACGCGCTGACTGTGCGAATCAACAATGTGGGCGCCACCGAAGGCGAGACTCTCAACGAGATTACGTTGGAAGTCGAGCAGCACCTTGGCGACAACATCGTACGCACCGTTGCACTGAAGCCGACCGACGGCCTCGTGCGTGGCGCATCCGTGACCAACACCGGCGGCCCCATCGAGGTGCCTGTTGGCGATGTGACGAAGGGACACGTCTTCGACGTGGCCGGCCACATCCTCAACAAGAAGCCCGGCGAGAACATCACCGTGACCGAGCGCTGGCCCATCCACCGCAACCCTCCGGCATTCGACGAGCTGACGTCGAAGACCGAGATGTTCGAAACGGGCATCAAGGTCATCGATCTGCTCACCCCGTATGTGCAGGGTGGCAAGATTGGTCTGTTCGGCGGCGCAGGCGTGGGCAAGACCGTGCTCATCCAGGAGATGATCCAGCGCGTGGCGCAGAACCACGGCGGTGTCTCCGTGTTCGCCGGCGTCGGCGAGCGCACCCGTGAGGGCAACGACCTCATCGGCGAAATGGATGAAGCAGGTGTGCTTGAGAAGACCGCCCTCGTCTTCGGGCAGATGGACGAACCGCCGGGGACCCGTCTGCGCGTGCCGCTCACCGCTCTGACGATGGCTGAGTACTTCCGCGACGTGCAGAACCAGGATGTGTTGCTGTTCATCGACAACATCTTCCGCTTCACGCAGGC
>CAYVHC010000056.1:0-7988 GCA_964451025.1 uncultured Bifidobacteriaceae bacterium | reverse complement strand
TCTGCCTGCCCCGCCTCCTGGCATCCGGCGACTACGAACGCCACGTCAATCGCTTCCCCACGCACCGGCGCACCGTGCGGGACCTGTTCCTCGACGCGCTCGCGGATACGCCGGCAGGAGGGATGTGCCACGTGGAGGAAGCCGACTCCGGTCTGCATTTCGTGCTCGCGGTGGACGCTCCCTGTGGCGAAGGGCGGATCGCGCGGCTGGCGCTGCGCCACGGCGTGCGGCTGGCGCCCATGTCGGGCTACGTGCAGGCGTCCGCCGCCGCGAGGCCCCTTGCCGACCGTCGCGCGGCACGGATCGAAGCCATGCCGTTGCCGGGGTACGGGGACGCCCGTCCCAGGTTCGTCATGCAATACGACGGGCTGACGCCCCAGGCGGCGCCACAGGCGGCGCGTGCGCTCGCGGCAGCGGTGCTCGAGGCGAACGCGGCGCGCGCATGAACTGTTGCGGTGCATATGAACCTCTGCGGCGCGCGCATGACCGTCTGCGGCATGTCGCCTCGGTAAGGTGAAGGGTATGAGTGAACAACCGCATGCAGCGCAAACCGAGGCGTCGGGCATAGCTGACAAGCGCAGCGGCAAGCCGGACAGGGCTGACAAGCGCAGCAGGCGCACGCGCCGCATGATGCGCAGCAGTCTTACGCTCGGCCTGCTCATGGCGGTGGGCGGGGCCATGCTGTGGGGGATGAACGGCACCCTGTCGAAATACCTGATGTCGCATTACGGCGTGACGCCCCTATGGTTTTCGTGCGTGCGCCAGTTGTGCGCGGGGATGCTGTTCCTCGCATGCGCGGCATGGCGCACGCCCCGCAGCCTCAAGGGGGTGGTCTCCAGTCCGCGCGAGATGCTGCGGATGCTGTGGCTCGCCCTCTTCTGCGTGTTGTTCGTGCAAGTGGGCTACCTTGAGGCGATCGACTGGACAAACTCGGCGACCGCCACCGTGCTGCAAAGCGTCAACATCCTCATCGTGCTCGTCTATGTGTGCATCAGGTCGCGCAAGGCGCCGCGAAGGCGGGACGCGATCGGCGCCGTGCTGGCGCTCATCGGTGTCTATTTGCTGGCCACTCAGGGAGACCCCACCCGGCTGGCGCTGCCGTGGCAAGGTCTCGCGTGGGGCTTGGGCGAGGCGGTGGCGACCGCGGGCATGGCGATCCTTCCGCTGCACGACATCGCGAAGTGGGGGAATTTCACCGTCAACGCCGTCACGTTCCTGATGTCCGGCGTCGTGCTGCTCGCTGTCGCGCCGCCGTGGCGGGGCATGCCTGCCCTCGATGCCACCGGCTGGGTGCTGGTGGCGCTGTCGGTGGTGTTCGGCACGTTCGCGGCATTCGGATTATTCCTCAAGGGCGTGAGCGTCATCGGATCGGTGCGCGGCGCGATGGTGGGCACGATCGAGCCGGTGACGGCGGCGGTCACGTCCGCCGTGTGCCTGGGCACGTCCTTCACCGGCATGGACTTGGCTGGTTTCGCTGCGATCATCACGATGGTGTTCCTCACGGCGTGACACAGCGAGGCGTTGCCGTTTATTCCGGCGCATCATGCGCCACACGCGATGCTGCGTTACACGATGCTGCGTGACACGCCGGGGCGTTGCTCCCGGATGGGATTGTCGCGGTCTTTGCCTTGGCGTGTGCGGCCGGCGGGGGATGGTGTCGCCATGGAAGGACAATTCTTTCGAACATTTGTGCGATGTGATGTAGCATGGGATGACGGAAGGAGGCAGCGTGGTGACGGACGGCATGGATTCGACTTTTTCGGATGACGATTTTAGCGACGGCGGTTTTGACGACGGCGGCGCTTCGGGCGGCCATGTCCCGGGCGACGGGTGGCCGGGCGGTGGAATGCCGGGCGGTGGAATGCCTAGCGATGGATTGGCTGGTGGCCCGATGGGATTTGCCGCCGATCCCTTGGAGGGGCTCAACGAGGCGCAGCGCGAGGCTGTCACCGCGACGGAAGGCTATGTGCGGGTCGTGGCGGGGGCAGGTTCAGGCAAGACACGCGCGCTGACGCGCCGCTTCGCCTATCTGGTCAACGTGCTGGGCATCATGCCCGGCTCCATACTGTGCGCGACGTTCACGAGCAAGGCGGCGCAGGAGATGCGCCAGCGCATACGGGCGCTCACCGGCGATCGCGACACGGGGTACGTCACGACCTTCCATGGGCTGTGCGTGTCCATATTGCAAGAGGACGGCCACACACTGGGATACCCCAAGAGCTTCCTCGTGCTCGACAATTCCGACATCGACCAGATGCTCGCCGGCATTTATGAGGAGCGGGACCTGACGATGCGGCAGATGACGTTCGGCCAGGCGCGTGACATGATCGAGATACGCAAATGCGTCACCGACCCCACGTACTACCTCGACATGCTCGCCCTGCCATTGGAAGAGCTCAAGAAATCCTATGATGAGGCGCGCGATCCCAAGGACGTGATATTCCGCGGCTACCTGTATCAGGAGAGACGTTGCTTCGCAGTGGATTACAACGATCTGATCTTCTTCGTCCTCTACCTGTTCGAACGGTACCCGGACATTCGCCTCACATGGCAAAAACGCCTCGAATACGTGATGGTCGACGAATTCCAGGACATCGACGCACCCCAGTTCGAGCTCATGAAGCAGCTGAGCGGATACCACCACAACCTGTTTGTCGTGGGCGACCCCGACCAGACCATCTACTCATGGCGCGGCGCCGACGTGAAGCGCATACTGTATTTCCCCCAGGTGTTTCCCGGCACGCGCACCATCATGATGAACCGCAACTACCGGTCCACCCCACAGATCGTCGCCGTCGCCAACAGCCTCATCGCCGCCAACAAGCAGCGCATCGACAAACGTCTCGAACCCACGCTGCCCGACGGGGCGCCCGTCACATGGAACCACGCCAAGGACGCCGTCGACGAGGCGCAGCACATCGTCGATTCCATCACCGCCGCGCATGAGCGTGGCGTGAAATACGGCGACGTGGCGGTGCTCTATCGGGCGCACTTCATGACGCGCTCGCTGGAAGAGGCGCTCCACAACTCCCGGGTGCCTTATGTCGTGTATTCCGGCATACAGTTCTTCGACCGCTCCGAAGTCAAAGATGCGCTCGCATACCTGCGCCTCATCGCCTTGGGCGACGACCTGTCGTTCGAACGGGTGGCCAACCGTCCCAAGCGCAATCTGGGGCGCAAACGCATGGCTTTTCTGCATGAGTGGGCGAGCAAGCATGGTTGCACGCTGCTGCACGCACTGAAACAGACCGTGGACTCCGCGCAGTTCAAAGGCACGAAGGCGCGCCCGTTCCTGTCTATGGTCGAGCGCATGTCACGCGAATACGCGCGGCGTCCGGTGAGCGAAGCGCTCTCTGCAGTGCTCGACGCCAGCGGGTACGAAGACATGCTGCGCACCGAGGGCAGCCAGGAGCGCCTCGACGACATCGCCGAACTCAAACAGTCCGCATACGAATGGGAACTGGACTGTGGGGAGGAGACCTCGATATCCGACTATCTGTCGCACGTGGCGCTGCTGACGAACCAGGACGCCATGGCGGCGGGGGACAAGGTGCGGCTCATGACGGTGCACGCGGCCAAGGGACTGGAATTCCCCATCGTGTACCTGTGCGGCATGAACGAAGGGGTGTTCCCCAGCCGCAAGACCCGAACCATCGAACGCATGGAAGAGGAACGCCGCCTGGCGTTCGTCGCCGTCACGCGCGCCGAACGCGAACTGCACCTGTCGGAAGCCGCAGGATTCAGCTCCACCGATGGCTCCGTGCGGTATCCTTCCCGATTCCTGCTCGACATCGACCCCACGCTCATCGAATTCGAAAACAGACCGGACGAACGCCTGCTCACCCAGGCGCGCGCCCGCAACGATGCTGATTCGCAGTGGCTGTCCGCCGCCACCAAACGGTTCTCGACAGGCGACAGGGTGTCGCACCCCGTGTTCGGGCAGGGCACCGTCACAGCGATAGATGACGATGCAGGCGCTTACATCGTGGCGTTCGATGACATGGACACGCCCCGCTCCATTTCGTTCCGCATCAAACTCGCCGCCGCCTAGCGGGGGAAGCGACGGACAGGAGCGCGGTGGGATCGTCCGAAGCTACCGACACCTGGACTTTGCAATCTGCAATCAAATCCGCAATCCGCGAATTTGACCTGCGGGGTATTGATTTCGCCCGCGGATTCCTTTACAACAGAAACGTGACGAAAGCAAAAGTGACGAAGATGAACAAGCCCAGGGACAGCCGCGCCCGTGCAGGCGAGAGAGTCGGAGACGTGAGCCTGCGCGACGCCAAGCCGGGCAAACCATACACGATGACCGGCACGTCGCTCGACGACCGCCATGCCTTCCGCCTCGAAGAAATGGGCCTGCGCAAAGGAACCATGCTCACCGTGATCCAACGGACGAATTTCGGCGGACGGGTGGTGGCGTACGGCACGCAACGGATCGCCATCGACGGTGGGACCGCCCGTGGCATTTTCGTCACCCCCGCGGCATCCGGCTGTCAATCACACGGCACCGCGGAACATGGCACTGCGGAACGTGGTGCTCTGGAACACGCCACCTCGAACAGGCAGGAGGCGTGACCATGGCGGAACCACACAACCATACAGACCATCACACCACCGACCACACCACCGACCGCACCACTCATGCGAGTAGCCTTGCCGGGCATGCAGACAACCCCGCCGGGAACAATGAGCTGAAACACGAGACAGGCCACGAGATGCACGAAGAGACGAACCACGAGACGCATCATGCCGGCCGGTCTTCCCACTCCGGCCATTGCGGCAACGGACACCGGCGCGGCATCGCGGCACTGTTCGACCGACATGACTCGACCGTGGATTTCGAAGAAGGCGACGGCGACGCGCTCGCCCCAGTCGCCGAGCAGACGGCACCAGGCTCCGCGGACAGCTGCTGCTGCCATAGCGACGGTGCTCGCGTCGTCTTCATCGGCAACCCCAATGTCGGCAAGTCATCCTTGTTCAACGCCATGCTCGGCATGCACGCCAAGGTCATGAACGCGCCCGGCACGACGGTCCTGCTGGAACACGGCACATACCGTTACGTTCCGCGGCACGGCGGCACGGCGGCTCCTACGCAGGAATGGGATTTCACCGATACGCCCGGCACGTATTCGCTGCTGCCCATGTCGCCTGACGAAGAGGTCGCGGTCGAAGCGGTGACGGGAGCAAAAGGACATCCGCAGCCAGATCTCATCGTGGCAGCGATTGACGCAACGAACCTGTCCCGTTCGCTGTATTTCCTTGCCCAAGTGCTGGAACTTGGCAGGCCGACCGTGGTGGCGCTGACGATGACGGACCTTGCGTCTAGGCAGGGTACGCCCGTTGACGCAGCCCGTCTGCAACGGGCGTTGGATGGCGTGCCCGTGGTCTCCGTCGACGGACGTGTGGGCGAGGGCTGCGATGAATTGGCGGACGCGATCGCCGGCGCACTGGAATCCGGCACGCCGATGCCACACGGTCTTGCCGAGCGGCCGGTAGCTGGTCTCACGATGCGGCAATGGGTGCGTTCGCGCAGCGACGAACGTTTCGAATGGGCGGCGCGCGTGCTGTCCGATGTCGGCATGGGCGGCGAGACTGGGCTGACGCTGTCCGACCGCATTGACAAGGTGCTGCTCCATCCGGTGTGGGGCATCGTCGTGTTCCTCATCGTCATGTTCGCGGTGTTCCAGGCGACCACCACGCTTGCCGGCCCCGCGCAGGATTGGTTCGACGTGACCGTGCGCGGCTGGTGCGAGACCGGGATCGATTGGGTCTTCGATCTGTTCGGGCCGGGCGCGTCGGACGGCTGGTTCCATTCCCTCATCGTCAACGGGTTGCTCGACGGCATCATCACCGTCGCCACGTTCATCCCGCCGATGGGCATCATGTTCATACTGCTGTCCCTCTTGGAGGACTGCGGGTATTTGGCGCGCGCGGCTTTCGTCATGGACCGCGCCATGAGGGCACTCGGATTGGATGGCCGTGCGTTCCTGCCCATAGTCGTCGGCTTCGGCTGCAACCTTCCCGGCCTGGCTGCCACGCGCACACTGCCGGATTCCCGCCAGCGCGTGCTCGTGGGCATGCTCATCCCGTTTGCATCCTGTTCCGCGCGCCTTTCTGTATATCTGGTGCTTGCCTATGCGTTCTTTGAACAATACGCGGGGCTCGTCGTCTTCCTCATGTACGTCATGTCGATTCTCGTGATCCTCCTGGTGGGGCTGGTGCTCAAACACACGGCGTTCCGAAGCCTCGCCCCGGAGCCATTCGTCATGAGCCTGCCACCATACCAGTGCCCGCGCGCCATCGCGCTGGTGCGCACCGTGGTGGGGCGCCTCTGGGGATTCCTCACCGGCGCCAGCTCGATCATCATCTCGACGATCCTCGTGCTGTGGCTGCTCGAAGGCATTCCGCTCGCTGGTGCCGCCGGTGGTTTTGGTGCTGTGGAGGATGTGCATGATTCCGCATACGGTGCCGTCGCGGACGCTGTGGCGCCTGTGTTCAAGCCGGCAGGCTTCGGCGACTGGCATGCTTCGGCGGCTCTCATCACCGGATTCGTCGCGAAGGAAGTCGTGGTGGGCGCCATGAGCCAGTCCTACAGCATCGAGCAGTCCGATGACGAGAGCGAGGCGCAGGAAGGCCAAGGCGCTCTTGGCGCGGCGTTGAGGCAGGACTTCGACGAGTCTTCCGGCGGCCATGGGCGTGCCGCCGCGGTGGCGTTCCTGCTGTTCGTGCTCGCCTACACGCCATGTCTTGCGACGGTGGCGGAATTGAGACGCCAGTTCGGCGGTAAGGTTGCGGCGGCCACTGTGGGCATCGGTCTCATCGTCGCCTACATGCTGGCGGTCATAGCCTTCCAGACGCTCAGGCTCGTGCTATGAGGGGAGAGGCGATGAACTCTAAGGAATGGGCTTCACGGCAATGGACTCTCAGGCAAGGGAGGGCAAGGCAAGGGTCAACAAGGCAAGGGGCAACAAGGCGCAGACCGACGATGCAGGGACCGGCAATGCCGGGATCGACAAGACACAGACAGGCAAGGCACAGACCGGCAAGACAAGGAGCGGCAGCATGAAAAACATGATCGGAACCTTGCTTCCGGGCATGCGGCGCGCACGCGGCAAAGATGGCTTTCGCTCCACTCGGCAGCCGTCGCCAGGCAGTGGCGAAGGAATCGTCCCCGCAATCCTTGCCTTGGCGCGTGACGGCAACACGATGGTGGACATCGCCGCCGCCGTGGGCATGCCCGTGGCTTTCGTGCGGCAGGTCATCGAATCTGCCGCGGAGGATGGCAGAATCGACGTTGCCTCGTGGCGGGGCACGTGCGCATCCGGCACATGCACACCGCAGCCGGCGTCACTGCTATGCGCGGGATGCCCATTCCGCCCGCGTGATTCGCACTGATTCATTGTGCGCGCATCACAAAAGTGTGCGCACATCACAAAAGGCACCCACATCGTCAGGCGACTGAGATACAGTGTCACATCGCCCATAGGTAAAGAGACCGTCGCCATACGACGGGGGAGAGGCTCGTTGCAGTGCAGAAAGCAATGAAGAAAGGCGCTCAGCCGTCATCGCATATCAAGGGGATTGATGGCCTTAAAGGGCTGGCGATCATCGCAATCATCCTCTATCATCTGCGCATGCCGGGGCTGTCAGGGGGATTCGTCGGGGTCGAGCTCTTCTTCGTCATTTCGGGCTACCTGACGACCCGCAGCATCCTAGTGCGCCGTGGCAAAGGCGTGCCGCATTCCACCCGCACGTTCTATGTGCGGCGTCTGCGCCGTCTGTATCCCACGCTTGCGCTCGTGACCCTCTCCACGCTGTGCCTTGCCGCTGTTCTCTGCCGCCAGGCCTTGGTCGGTGCGTTCCCTCATGCTATCGGAGCGTTGACGTTCTCGTACAATTGGGTTGACATCGCCCAAGGGTCAAGCTACTTCTCGGCCACCGTGCCCGAACCTTTGAAAAACATGTGGTACGTGGCAGTGCTG
>CAYVHC010000055.1:0-8214 GCA_964451025.1 uncultured Bifidobacteriaceae bacterium | reverse complement strand
TGGGATAAAAAAGGAACGCACGAAAATCATAAATCCGTCAGCAAATTTAAAAGGTTCTCTCCGATCGCGCGCCGAAGACGGAGGTTAGGAACCCCCTCACCCGCCGCCAAACCTCTCCCTTCGGCGAGACACCAGACCCATCGCCGAAGAGGGAGGTTAGGAACCCATCCCCGCACCGCCAAACCTCCCTCATCGGCGACACAACGCACAGGTCGCCGAAGACGGAGGACACGACACCCTTTTCCAACCGCTAAACCTCCCTCTTCGGCGACACACCAGACCCATCGCCGAAGAGAGAGGATACAACACCCTTTCCCAACCGCTAAACCTCCCTCATCGGCGAACGAACAAACCCGTCGCCGAACACGGAGGTTAGGAACCCATCCCCGCACCGGCAAACCTCCCTCATCGGCGACACAACACAGTGGTCGCCGAAGAGGGAGGATGGGAACCGTCCGCAATCACCATTTCGTACAGATGGTGCGACCGTATGGGATGATTCCCGCGACATGTGGCACGTGGACGCTATCCAGCAACTGGATGAGATAATCCTGGTTTAGCGCCTGCTTGAAACTGATACGAATCAACCCATCCACTTGCTTCGCCAAGCGCGATTCCCGAAGCCGCTCATCGCTGCGCACGAGTTCACTATCACGCCCATTCATGAAGCGCGGATCGGTGTATTTGCACAAACCATCGAGTTCCAACGCCACGGTTCGCACACGGTCAGGCCTGTGTATTTTCCAACAGAAATCTGCACGCATGACATGCCGCGAATCCATGTCGTCGACGAATTCCACCTGCGATTGTGGAACGGCGAACCCGCTTTGGATGATCAAGGCGCGCACGATCGATTCGCCGCCGTTCTCGCATTTGGAATCGGCGAATTTCATGACTTCCAGCGCCTGCTCCCTGCCGAGGGATGCCCGTTGGTTGAGGATGCATTGCACCGCTTGGTTGTAAGTCAACAGCTGCAATCTCAAGGTTCCATCGGCAACCGCGAGCGCGATGGGGAATGACATCCAGCGCAGGCAATCGAACAGCGTGCGTCCAACGGGTGTGACGCGGATTCCGCGCACGGTGCGAACCGTGGAGATGTCGGTCTTGTGATGGATGACATTGGGCAAGTGCTGACTGTTGCCGGTGGTGGAGGCGATGACGAATTTGTCCATCGCCAGTTCGGTGGTTGCCATGCCGTGGGCTACGGCGGCGGTGAAGCCGCAGAAGACCCATTCGGGGTGCTTGGCTTGCAAGGTGCGCGCCGTCCACAGGTATTGTTCACGCCGTTCCAGCGATGTCCACCGGTCGCTCGCCACGTACATTCCCCGCATGGGTTGTGTGACTGTTCCTTGTTGGACGCGAATTTGGAGGGATTTGCGCAAAGCGCCGGATTCGGTCATGCAGCATCTGCCGGTGCGCTCTGCCTCGGCGAGCGCTTCTCGTATCTTGTCATCTGCGTGGTGTCTGTTGCCCATGGCACGACAGTATTCGAAAACCGTTCGTGGATGGCAGCCAAATGGACCAATGTGGATAGTCGTGAGGCAAATTCGTTGCGATTATCTCGTGTGTGGATAACGGTGGTGCGAATAAGGGATGGGCGAGAAGGTTGTGCAGATCGATAAAAAGGTTGTGCGGATAAAAAAGGGGCGAGTGAATAAATAGGCGCGCGGGTGCTAGGTGTGCGGATAAGAGTGAGGCGCGGATTAGTCGCCGAAGACGGAGGTTACACACACACATTCCCCGGACCCCTAACCTCTTTTCTTCGGCGACACCCACAGACATTCGCCGAAGAAGGAGGATATACACCCGTTTTTCGATCTCCTAACCTCCCTCTTCGGCGACAGATGTATCCGCTCGCCGAAGAGGGAGGATAACACACCCATTTTCAACCGCTTATCCTCCCTCTTCGGCGACACAACCAACCACTCGCCGAACATGGAAGACACAAACCATTCCCCATGCCGTCAAACCTCCACCATCGGCGAACCCACACACGAGCCGCCGAAGGCAGAGAACACACACCCGTTTTTCAAACCACAAACCTCCCACCTCGACGAGGGGTGTATCGGTCGCCGAAGAGGGAGGTTAGCGGTGTGGAATCATTGCGGGTGTGTGAATCACCTCGCTACAGCGCCAGGGACTTGAGCCAGGAACGGATGGCGGAATCGGATGCAGAGGATGGGAAGCGTTTGCCACCCAGCCATTGGGCGCCTTTGGCCATGTCCTTGACATCGGATTCATTGCCGAACGAGGAGCTTGCCGAGGTTACGAACGCCGCCAGCTTCTTGCCGGTGAAATCGTTGGAGGTGAGGAAATCGTCGATCGGCCATGCGGCGACTCCCCACCATACCGGGGCGCCTATGAACACCACGTCGTATGAATCCCAGTCCGGCACGGATGTGTCCGCGAGTTTCACAGACTGGCGTGCTGCGAGGTCATTCGCCTCGCGGTTGACGTGACTTCCCGAATCGCGCCAATCAAGGTCTGCCGCCGTATATGGTTCCGCCGCCTTGAGTTCATGCAGCGTGGCTCCAGTCGCCTCTGCGATGGTCTGTGCTACACGGCGGGTGCAACCGCTTTCAGTGAAATAAACCACCAATGCCTTCATATGTTCCTCGATTCTCGAATCGCCTGAGTCATCTGACTCGCTTGTGTTGGTTGCCTGAACCGTCCGACCCTGGTTCCAAACACTCGACGGGCCGCCGGTCATGCCGCGAGCGCGTCGTATTCGGCGTCACTGACTGGCTCAAGCCATTCGTTGCTCATGCCTTCGCCTGGCAGCATTAAGGCAAGGTGCGAAAACCAAGAGTCCTTCGCGGCGCCGTGCCAATGCTTCACTCCGGCTGGCACCTCCACCACATCGCCTGGAAGCATGCGCTTGGCAGACTGGCCTTCGAACTGGCACCACCCTTCGCCATCGACGCAGATGAGGATCTGCCCGCCGCCACGCGCGGCATGGTGAATGTGCCAGTTGTTGCGGCATCCAGGTTCGAATGTCACGTTGTGGATGGCGAGTGGATCGCCAGGTGCGCTCACCTGCTTGAGGTAGGAACGTCCGGTGAAGTATTGCGCGTAGCCGTCGTTTGGTTCGCCCATGCCGAAGAACCCACCATGTTCCGCCTGCTCAGCCGCGTCATGCGTGGCATCGGAGGCATACACTTCCTTTGCCATCGGGAATGCCGCCCATGCGTTCGGCCAGCCTGCGTAGAAAGCGATGTGCGTGAGAATCGATGCCATTTCGTCGCGGGTCACGCCGTTGGTGCAGGCGGTCTGAAGATGGTATTTGAGAGAGGAATCAGTGATGCCTTTGCCGATGAGGGTGCTGATCGTGATGATGCTGCGCGTCTTAGGCGAGAGCGTGGGGTCGTTCCATACTTCGCCAAAGAGCACGTCGTCGTTGTAATGGGCGAATTTCGGTGAGAAATCACCCAACTGATCGTGTCCTGCCGTTTGCCTGATCATTATTGCACTCCTTGATGGTTGCGCTGGATGCCTAGCATCCGGCTATATGTGAGTCTCTGCGCGTGGACGAAGCTCATGTGCCGGCTGGATTCGGCCCATGGGGCCGGATATCGTCGCCGTTGCCGCTGTCACTCATCATCCTCGTCCTTGCATCCGACGGCTGTCTCGCTTCCAGTTGCTTCCTGGGTGTCTGGGATTCTGTCGGGTTCCATGCCGGGGGCTTCGTCGACATGGACGGCGGATTCGGTACCTGCGGCGATGGCGGTGCGATAGTACCAGTCTTTGAAATCGAGCTCCCGCAGGTAGAACTTCAGTTGCTCGATCTGGTCGAGCACAGCCTGTCGCTGCGCTTTGATGAGCTCATAGCGTTGTTCGAGCGAAGCGTCGCCTTCCTCGCACAGCTGCGCGTATTCCTTGATCCGCCGTATGGGCATGCCCGTGTTTTTCAGACACTGCAGCACTCGCAGCCATGGGAAGTCCTTGTTGCGGAACACGCGCACACCGTTGATGCGCTCCACGTGCGGCAGCAATCCTTCGTGGTCGTAGTAGCGCAGCGCGGACGGGGCGACACCCATGATCTGCGCGACCTGGGATATCGAATACGCCGGTTCATCGTCGGAACCACACGTATCGGTGAACGATGCGGAGAGGGACCGCCCCATACTGTTCGTCACCGCGGCGCCCGTCATCGCATCGACATGGGCGTCCGACCTACCGCTGCTCATGCCTTTCCTCCGTATACAGGCCAGAAACTCTGGTCTCCATAGTCCTTGATGTGTTCCATGCCCTTAAGGGCCTCCATGTCTTCGTCGGATATCTCGAAATCCACTTGCGCATTGGTGCGCATATGGTCGGGGTTCGCCGTCTTGGGAAGCGGCAACAACCCCAGCTGCAGGTCGTAGCGGATGCACAACTGTGCAGGGCTCACTCCGTAGCGCTGCGCCATCGATGCGATCTGGGGATTGCTCAGCACCACGCCGTGCGCGATGGGCGAATATGCTTCGACGAGTATCCCCTGCTTCTTGCAGTAGTCGATGACGTCCCATGGGGTGTTTGTGATATGTGCAAGGACTTGGTTGACCGCAGGCGTTACGGTGCAGTTAATCAGGATGTTGTCGATGTCGTGTGCCGTGAAGTTCGACACGCCGATCGCACGGATCTTGCCAGCCTTGTAGGCGTCCTCGAGAGCGCGGTACGCCTCGACGTTGCCTTTCTCATAACGGTCGGATGACTTGTTTACGACGCTCCAAGGCTGTGGACTGTGGATGATCATCATGTCGATATATCCCAGGTCGAGTTTGCGCAAGGATTCTTCAATGGCGGCGGCCGCCGAATCGTAGTCTTTGCATTCTGCAGCGAGCTTGGTCGTCACAAACACCTCGGCACGATCCACGCCGGATTCGCGCACACCGCGTCCGACCTCCGCCTCGTTGCCGTATGCTTCGGCAGTGTCGATGTGGCGATAGCCGATTGCAAGCGCCGCCTTGACCGCATCGGTCGCCTGCTGTCCTTCGATGAGCCATGTGCCCAGCGCAAGCTGGGGAATCGTCACCCCGTTGTTGAGGGTAAACGTCTGGGACAATGCTGAATCCACCATGGTGCGGTCTCCTTTTCATATCGTCTTGCAGCAAGCAGCGCAGCGATTCATACAGTGCCTTTCCTCAAGATTGGCATCCAGCCGCATTTGCTTTTCGATAACATCACGGTAGGGCTTGAAGCACACTTTAAGTCAAAGCGCGACACGCCGACGGAAGGAGGGAGAAATAGAGGGAAGAGAAGAAAGCAAGAACAGCATGAAGTAAGGCGTGCGATGCACGGAGACGCCCGCCCGCGACCATCCGGAAGACCATAAGAACGGCGGCGCCCGCTGCTTCGTGACGCCATTGCATGCCGAGGGCGAACCCGTGCCGCTTCCCAGCGTCCGCACCAAGTCCGACGACTGCCCAATCGACATGAGGCCGGGGCCTGCAACGCAACCCCAGAACATACGATGGACTACGCGACGGGCGGCTATAAGAAAAACGACGGCTAAATAGCAGTGATGATTTCACGTAATGAGTACGCGATGACATGCGTGAATATGACAACAGGAACTAAAAGAAAAAGAGAGGCAAAGAGGTAAGGAACGGAAGATCGAGAAAGGGAAAAGAAAAGAGGAAAAAGAGAGGAAAACAGGATGAGAGAGGGAAAGGCGAGGAAGGAGCGGAAAGCGGTAGAAAGAACAGACGGGAGGGGAAGGAAGTAGGAAAGAAGAAACGACGTGAGAGACGAAGGAAGTGGTGTGAAAAAAGACAAAGAAAAGGAATAAAATGAAATGGAAAGAAAAGGGGAAGCGCACCAGCACAATACGCTGGTGGCATGCGCTGCATCACCGTCGATGCCATGCACGTCGATGCCATGCACAGAACGCAACCCGTAGCACGCAAGACTTGCCCGAGGACAATCCGCCAGAAACAACCGCTGAAGGACAAAATGATGAATGAACTACAGTTCAGGGACCCGCAAGACAACCGAAACGATCCTCATTCAACAGGTAGCGCCTCCGAAAATGCTTCCGACACCATCGCCAGCAACACCACCGATACCACCAGCACCAACACCGCAACCGGCGCCTCAACCGATGCCGCCGCCACGACCAGCGAATACACCAACGACACAGCTACGACTGCCACCACTAACGCCGCCGCCGACACTATCACCCCCGACATCCCCACCAGCACCAGCACCTCAACCAACGCCAAAGCCACAACCACCGAATCCGCCAAAGCCACAACCACCGCAACCACCACCCGCATTCACTTCCCGCTGCGCCAGACGGCGACGGCAATCGTGTGCATCGCCGCGTTCGCCAGCCTGTGGTACGCCCGCGCGGTCTACAACACGCACACCGGCACGTCATTCTGGCTGTTCTGGGTGGCTCTTGCGCTGGCCCTCGGCGTGTGGGCTGCGGCCATCTGGTTCCATTGGTGGCGAGCGCTGCCCAACGCGGCGCGCATTCCCATCGGCATCGTGCTATGCGTCGCACTGTGCGGTTTTGGCATGTCGCAAGCCGCCATCGCCTCTCATATGCATGACGAAGGCGATCGGAACCTCGATTACATCATCGTGCTGGGCGCGCAGGTCTACCAAGGCTCCCCCAGCCTCGTGCTGCGCTACCGACTTGACAAAGCCGCCGAATACTTGCGCGCAAACCCTGGCACGACGTGCATCGTCTCGGGCGGGCAGGGTCCCAATGAACCGTATGCGGAGGCGCGGGGAATGGCGGATTATCTTGAGCATGGCGCCGGCATCGATGCATCGCGCATCATCGAGGAGCCCGATTCCTCCACGACCGTGGAAAACCTGCGCAACAGCCGCATGATCATCGACAGCGCCCACAACACAGGCAGCGCCGGAAGCGCCGCGTCCGAGCCATCCATCGGCATCGTCACCAACGACTTCCATGTATTCCGCTCCCTGCACATCGCCCATGACCAGGGTTACACGGATGTGCGCGGCATCGCGGCGGGCTCCCCGCGCGACATGCTCCTCAACAACATGGTGCGCGAGTCTTTTGCGGAAGCCAAATACCTGATTAAGCGCTGACCGGGCACTGATTGGACGTCAATCAGGCATTGACCGACTTGCCCGCTGACCGCCTCGCCCGCCTCACCGCAGTCTCACCTGCCGGCTGCAGCCCTACCCGCCTTACAGGAACCGGCCGGTGAGGCTGTCGGGGTCGCGGCGAATGTCATCAGGCGTGCCTTGGGCGACGATGCGACCGCCTTGCACACCTCCGAGCGGACCCATGTCGATGATCCAGTCGGCGTTGCGCATCACGTCGATGTCATGTTCGATGACGATGACGGTGGCGCCGTGGTCGATGAGCATCTGGAACACGTCCAGCAGCGTGAGCACATCCTTGGGGTGCAGGCCAATCGTCGGCTCATCGAACACGAACAGCGAATCGTCCTGGGCGCGCCCCATCTCGCTGGCGAGCTTGAGACGCTGCGCCTCGCCACCAGAAAGTCCGGGCGTCTGCTCACCGATCGTGAGATAGCCCAGCCCCAGGTCATGCAGCGTCTGCAGGCGCTGGCGCAGCAGCTTGAGACCGCGGCCGGAATCGAACGCTTCAAGCGCTTCATCCACGCTCATGCGCATGAGTTGCGGCAGGCTGTATTCAACCGCGCTGCCCTTCGCCGCGCCGCCGAACGGACGGCGGATCGCATCGGCCTGCTTGCTATAGCGCGACCCATGGCAATCGGGGCAATCCACCTGCACGTCGGGCAGGAACTGCACGTCAAGCGAAATCTGGCCAGTGCCGTCGCATGTGGGGCACCGCAGCCTTCCGGTGTTGTATGAGAAGTCCCCTGCCTTGAATCCCAGCCGTTTTGCATCGTCCGTGCGCGCGAATGCCTTGCGCAGCTCGTCGTGGATGCCCGCGTAGGTGGCGACGGTGGAACGCACGTTGATACCGATCGGCGTGGCGTCGGTGAGCTTGGCATGCCGGATTCCCGGCGCCGAGATGCTCTGCACATGCGCAGGCAACACACCATCGGTCGAATCCGGTGAATCCCCCGAACCCGCAGAATCCTGCGAATCCGCTGAACCCGCCATATCCGCGGCGGCTTGGAGCGCCGGCATCAGGCTTTCGAGCACCATCGTCGTCTTGCCGGACCCGGACACGCCGGTCACGACGGTGAGCCTGCCCTTGGGTATGCGCACGTCCAGCGGATGCACCGTATGGATGGCACGGGTGCGTCGATATTGGTG
>CAYVHC010000054.1:0-8251 GCA_964451025.1 uncultured Bifidobacteriaceae bacterium | reverse complement strand
CGAAAGAATTCGAAAAACACTAGAAGACGCTAGAGTATGAGAAAGCACTAGTGTTGATGGTCAGAGGCGACAACGATCCAACCGGACCGACAAGCTGCGACAACGTTCCTCTGCCAGTGCAATGTGGCACAGCGAATGATCAGCGCAGCACCTGGCTGTGAACCGATGCCGCATGTACCGGAAAACCGAAGATTCACTGAGAGGGTCGAATATGGATTTGTACGAATACCAGGGCCGGCAGCTTTTCGAAGAGGAAGGCATACCGGTTCCCCAGGGAATTTATGCGATGACGCCGCAGGAGGCCCGCAAGGCAGCGGACTCCATCGGATATCCCTGCGTCATCAAAGGCCAGGCGAAAATCGGCCACCGCGGTCAGGCTGGTGCCGTCAAGATCGCCCACGATGCCGACGAGGCGGAAAAGCTCGCCGCCCAAATCCTTCCCATGAGCGTGCGCGGGCACAAGGTGAACGGTGTGCTCGTGTGCGAGGCTGCACACATCATCCACGAATATTATGTCTCCATCTCCGTGGACCGAACCTCACGCGACTACGATGTGCTCGCCACCGCGGCAGGCGGCACGGAGGTCGAAGACATCGCGCGTCAGCACCCCGAATATGTCAAGCGCCTGCACATCGACCCCTACAAGGGTTTCACGCTTGACGATGCCAAGGTCATGGCGGAACAAATCGGCTTCTACCACGCCGACAACGATCAGGCTGCACAAATCCTGCTCAAGATGTGGAAGGTTTTCAGCGACAACGACGCGACGCTCGTCGAAATCAACCCGCTTGCCAAAGTCGGCGATCCGGATGACGAAGCCAGCAAGAGCCTGTGCGCCTTGGATTCGAAGGTGTCGCTCGACGGCAATGCGGCTTTCCGCCACGACGGCTGGAAGCGTTTCGCCGATACGGCTCCCGCGGACCCGCTGGAAGAGCGCGCCCAGCAGCATGGTCTGCACTATGTGCGTCTCAAAGGTCAGGTCGGTGTGATCGGCAACGGTGCAGGACTCGTCATGAGCTCGCTGGACGCTGTGGCCGGAGCAGCCCAGGACCAAGGCACCGACATCAAGCCGGCGAACTTCCTGGACATCGGCGGCGGTGCATCGGCGGAAGTCATGGCGGAATGTCTCTCCATCGTGCTGGACGACCCCAACGTGAAGGACGTCTTCGTCAATGTCTACGGCGGCATCACATCATGCCAGCTCGTTGCCGAAGGCATCCTCGAGGCGCTGAACACACTCAACACCACGGCTCCCATCATCATCCGGTTTGATGGCAATGCCGCCAAGGAAGGCCTGGAAACGCTCAAGGCAGCCAACCGCCCCAACATCATCGTCGAATCAACAATGGAGCAGGCCGCCGCCGCGGCCGCGCGCATCGCAGCATCCATGGAAGGCAACGGAAACACGCAGGAGGAGAATCGCTGATGACGCTGTTTGTGAAGGATGGCGCACCTGTCATCGTGCAGGGCATGACCGGCCATCAGGGCATGACACACACCGCCCGAATGCTCAAGGCGGGAACGAACATCGTCGGAGGCGTGAACCCCCGCAAGGCTGGGCAGACAGTGGATTTCACCGACGCTGAGGGACAGGTGCGCGCGGTGCCGGTGTATGGCACATGCGCCGAAGCCCGCGAGGCGACCGGCGCCGAGGCCAGCGTGGTGTTCGTTCCCCCGCGTTTCGCCAAGGGCGCGATGGTCGAGGCAATCGAAGCGGGGATTCCGCTCATCGTCGTCATTACCGAGGGCGTGCCGGTCGCCGACACCGCATATTGCGTGGCGCTTGCCAAGCGTCGCGGTGTGCGCATCGTAGGACCGAACTGCCCCGGCCTTGCCACGTTCGGGCAGTCAGAAGGTTCCAAAGGCACGAATCTGGGAATCATCCCCGACGGCATTGTCAAGCGCGGTCCGCTGGGACTCGTCTCCAAGTCGGGCACACTCACCTATCAGCTGATGGGGGAGCTGTCGGACATCGGCTTCACCGCAGCGCTCGGCGCAGGCGGCGATCCCATCGTCGGCACCACGCTGCTCGAAGCAGTGCAGGCCTATGCGGATGATGATGCGACGAAAGCAGTCGTGATGATTGGCGAAATTGGCGGCAGCGCCGAACAGGAAGTCGCCGACTGGGCGCGCACCCACATGACGAAGCCGCTGGTGGCATACATCGCCGGGTTCACAGCGCCGGAAGGCAAGCAGATGGGCCATGCCGGCGCAATCGTGTCGGGAGGCAAGGGCAGCGCCGCCGACAAGAAGGAAGCCTTGGAGGCAGTGGGGATTCCCGTGGGACGCACCCCGGGCCAGACCGCCCGCATCATGCGCGACATCCTGACCAAGCGTGGAATCATCTGAGCCGTCCATGAGAAACACGCACGACCCGAACGAACCACGGCAATCGACACGATCCGCAGGCCGTTCATCCGCTGCTGGCCGTCGCAGGACCATCAGCAGCGACACACGCGCCTCCGAAGGCAGCTTGCCAGTCGATTCGGCACGCACCGACACCGCTGGTCGCAACCACACAAGCGGTCGCGACCGCGCAGGTATTCGTGACCGCTCAGGTCGTGTCGCCACGGGCAGAAAAGTCTCCAGCGGCAACAATCACGACGGCAACCACGCTGATGCGGACCTTTCAGCACATGATGGTTCCGCATCAGCGCAGCCGCCAAGCCCTAGCCGGTCGGGCATTGCTGAGCTGGGCAATGGGCTCTTCATAGGATTGCTGGGTTGGTTCCTTCCGTCGTTCTTCCTGTCACTGCTGTGCGCCATTTGCACACTGTTGTTTTCCGTGGGGAGTACCACGTCCCTCACCGGAGCAATCATGCCCATGGCAGCCGCATCCGTGCTGTTGAGCCACGGGGTGGGAGTGCGATACGAATTCCTCGACATCACGCTGATGCCGCTGTTGGGCACGATTCTGTTCGTGACCGTCGGTTCCGCCACCATCGTCAAGCTCCTGCACCGCAATGCGCTGTCATACGTGAGTTTCGCGCTTGTCTGGATCGGACTTGACTGCGTGGTATTCGTCAAGTCTCCGCTCACGCCTGCCGATCCCTTGCCTCTCGCCGCAGGCAAATTCGCCCTTATGGTCCTCGCATGCTTCATGGTGGCGCAGGGCGGCGCTCCGATCCGAGCCGGGTTACGCAACATCCGGATGCATATTTCGCAACCCTTGGCTCGCACTCTGGATTCCTCGCTTCGCATCGCACGCGCGTTCCTCATCATCATGGCGGTCATCGCCTTCGTCACAGTGGCTGTGTGGGTGTTCTTGGGCTTCGACGCCATGCGCACCGTCGCCACGTTCCTGTCCATGAACAATGTGACATTCTGGTCCACCTGCGTTATCACGCTGCTGTGGCTGCCCAACCTGTGTTTGTGGGCGCTGTCATGGATCGTGGGGCCTGGTTTCAGCATCGGCCAGATCGCGACCTTCACACTGTGGGCTGGCCAAGCCAGCAACCTTCCGGCGGTCCCCGTGTTTGGCATCTTTCCCACGGCGGTCGCTGATGCACGGCTTCGCGCATTGCTGGAAGCGACCCCCGCCGTGGCGGCGTTTGTCATCGGATGCTTCTTCCTGTGGTCGCGCAAACGTCTGGACATCCTGCATCGCCGGATGAGTTCGAAGCCTGCGCTGTCGTCACCGCGCTCCATCGTCGACTACCTGTTGGCTCTTGTCGGCATGTGTCTGTCGAGCATATGGATTGTTGTCGTCTGCCTCGTCGCCTTCATTCTCAGCAGCGGCAGCATAGGCTCCGGTCGTCTGAGGCCTGTGGGCATCAGCGATGTGTGGGCATCCACCCAGGCGATTTCGAAGCCAGCGGCAATGGGATTCTTCGCATCGATTCTCGTGCTCTTCCTGATATCCTGCATCGAGTCGCTCATCCGGTTCGTGAGAGGCAGACGCCACGCGACCGCGACGCAGCACGCGCCCGGGGACCTTTCTTCCGCAGCCTCTCATCAGGCGCCTTCTGTGGATTCCGCTATCGATGAGGCGGTGCGTCTTGCATCCGAATCCACCGCTGATGCGGTTGAGGATTCCGCTCAGGGTTCCGCCTCGGGTTTCGCTAGGAGGACCACTCGCATCAAAGCACGCAACGGCAAGGACGCAGACATGTCTTCTTCCACCCAGCCGTCTCTGTCATCCCCGTCATCGCCCCAATGGCATGCGGTCACCCCGCGCGAGCCGAAATCCATTCGCGAGGCATTGGATTCGCGCTACTTCCCGTCGGAATCATCTCTGCCCGCCGTGCCAACAGCCGATGACGCATCCGGCGAGGAATCCTCGAATCCAACCGAATAACAGCCCAAATGCCACGCTGTACACGGCAAGCTCTTACAATGGGGAGCATGTCGGCTCATACACATCGCCGTTATTCCTCCCGCCATCCCATGGATCGCATCCCAACGTTCCCATGCACCGCGGGCGACGGCGCTGCAGTTCGCCCCATGACCCCATAAACCATCCAAAGAAAAGGAGAACACAGCACATGGCTGATTCCACAAGCCGCCCCATCAAGCGCGCGCTGGTGTCCGTGTATCACAAAGACGGAATCGAAGTCCTCGCTCAGGCGTTCGTCAAGGCAGGGACGTCCGTAGTCTCCACCGGCTCCACCGCCAAGAAGCTTGAAGAGCTCGGCGTCAATGTAACTCCTGTGGAGAAGGTCACGGGGTTCCCCGAAAGCCTTGATGGCCGCGTCAAGACGCTCGACCCGCATATCCACGCCGGCATCCTCGCCGACATGACGAACCCCGAGCACGCGCGTCAGTTGAAGGAACTGGGCATCGAGCCCTTCGACCTCGTCGTGGTAAACCTGTATCCGTTCGCTGACACGGTGCGTTCCGGCGCCAATGAAGCCGACACCATCGAGAAGATCGACATCGGCGGTCCTTCGATGGTCCGCGGCGCAGCCAAGAACTCCGCCACCGTCGCCGTCATCACCGACAAGAACGATTACGCCCTCGCAGCGGAGCGTGTGAGCAATGGAGAAGGCTTCACACTCGCCGAGCGTCGCTATCTCGCCGCCAAGGCATTCGCCCATACGGCAGCCTATGACGCGACGATCATCGAATGGGCCAAGAACGTGTGGAAGAAGCCTGCGTCGCTTGAGACCGCTACGGATGATGCCGATGCCCAGACGCCCGCCACCGACGAGCTCTTCCCGCCGACCTACACCCGCACGTGGGACAAGTCCACCGTGCTGCGGTACGGTGAGAACTCCCATCAGCAGGCCGCCCTGTATCTCGATCCGCTCACGCATTCCGACTTCGCCCATGCGCAGCTGCTGCACGGCAAGCCGATGAGCTACAACAACTACGTCGACGCGGATTCTGCATGGCGTTCCGCATGGGATTTCGCCCCGAAGATCGCCGTCGCGGTCGTCAAGCACTCCAACCCGTGCGGCCTCGCCATTGGCAAGACGGTCGCGGAAGCGCACCGCAAAGCCCACGCATGCGATCCGATGAGCGCCTACGGCGGTGTCATCGCCGCCAACGCCACCGTGACGTTGGAAATGGCACAGGCCGTCAAGCACATCTTCACCGAGGTCATCGTGGCACCCGATTATGAGCCCGAAGCCCTCGAGCTGCTGGAGACGAAGAAGAACCTGCGCATCCTCAAGGTGCCGACCCGCCCGGTGCTGGACCAGTCCATCCGACAGATCGACGGCGGCCTGCTCGTGCAGACGACCGACCGCATCGATGCCGAGGGCGACGACCCGAAGAACTGGAAGCTCGTCAGCGGTGAAGCCGCGGACGAAGCGACGCTGCGTGACCTTGAGTTCGCATGGCGCGCCATCCGGTCCGTCAAGTCCAATGCCATCCTCATCGCCCATGACGAAGCGACCGTAGGCGTGGGCATGGGCCAGGTGAACCGCGTGGATTCCAGCAAGCTTGCCGTGGAGCGCGCCAACACCCTCGCCGATGGCGCCAACCGCACCAAGGGTGCCGTCGCCGCCTCCGATGCGTTCTTCCCGTTCGCCGATGGCCTGCAGATTCTCGTCGATGCGGGCGTCAAGGCCATCGTGCAGCCTGGCGGTTCAATTCGCGATGAGGAAGTCATCGAAGCAGCCAAGGCCGCTGGCGTGACGCTGTACCTCACCGGCACGCGTCACTTCTTCCACTGACACACCTGCCCGCAACAGTACGGAAAATCAGAAACGATGGATACCGAAAGTAACGGTGGCCCCCGTCCTCAGCAGGGCAGCCCTGTGCAGGACGAGCCTTCGCCGGGCGGGTCCCAGCAGGATGATGCGAATGTCCGCGAGGGCTTTCATGTCGAGCACGTCCAGGTGTCGGAGACAAACGAAGGCAAGCCGTGGTTCGAATGGACCGTGGCTGCATGCCTTCTCGTCTCCGTCATCCTGGCATGGGCGCACCACCCCGGTCTTGCATCGCTCGTCGTGGTGGTGGTTCTGTGGAGCGCTGCCATCGTGCGCAGCGTATATGGTCCGGAGAGTCCATGGAAGGTGCGTTCCGTCGGGTTCGATTCCTTCATAGGCGTGTCCTTGGGAGCGATTCTCGGAGTGCTTTTCTGGAGCATCCGCTTCCTGCACTGAAACGGCATGGTCGTGACCGTCACTCCATGACGGTCACGAAGAAACGTTGAGGGGCTGTGCGCAATCCTTTGATTGATTGGATTGTCCACAGCCCCTCGTTTGTGTCTGTGCGGATTCCGTGACGCAGCTGCCATGAAAACAGACGTGTCAGCCTATATCGCCAATGGTTCGTGCACGTGAGGCTTTTCCGCAGTGGATTCTCAGGCGGTGGATTCTCAAGCCTTGGATTCTTTCGCTTCCGATCCTTCTACCGGGGAGTGCGACTGTGACGCGTCCATATCCTGCTCCGCCTGCGCCTGCGCATCCGCATCCTCTTGCTTCTTGGCGTTCAGTGCGAGGACGGCGTCGGAAATCACCTGTTCTTCCGACCGCACGCCTGGGGCAGCGGTGCTTCCCGTGCCGTCATCGCGCAGCACGGTGACGAGAAGCACGACGCACAGCGCGATAAGGACCGCATAGACGATGATGAAGCCAGCGGTGCGAATCAGCAGATCCATCGCCGTGAGCACGATCATGATGACGCCGAAAATGATGGCGCATATCACTGCAATGCGCATCGCAGTGCGCTGTTTGTTCGTCAATGAGCGGTTGGGTTCCAGCTGCATTGTGTCCTCCCTTGTATTTTTCAATTGTATGTCGTGGGCATTGTCGTTAGGTTCTCGACAGCGAATACAACAGGCCGCACCCTTCAAGCCGAGGATGGGACAGGCCATCGTTGGCTCACTCCACCGCCGGCTTCTGTGCCTGCGGCGGTGCCGGCTTTCCTCCAAATTACGACCCCGCACAGACAGATGACAGACAGATACCTGTGATATGGCACCGATACGCAAAAGCCCGCAAGACAACAAGCGTCTTGCGGGCTTTTTCTGCGCATCACCGTCTCCGGGCATATGCCTGCGTGCATCCAGCAGCGATGCTGGGCTACGCCCGGGTGGCAATCATGCGAGGTTCAGTCCTTGGATTCGGAATCTTCCTCTTCATACGAGATTCCGGCGGCAGCGAGCTGTTCGCCCGCCTCTTCGGAATCCTCGGAATCAGCAGCGTCCTCGGAGGAATCGGCAGCGTCCTTCGCAAGCTCAGCCTTTTCTTCGACGATGTCGGCAGCGGACTTCTCATTGGAGTGCAGGGAGCGCACGACGAGGAACACAAGCGCCACAACAGCCGCGGCAAGCAGGGGAGCGACCCAGAAGATCCACAGCTGCTGCAGAGGCAGCGTCACAGCGGTTGCAGTAGTGGACGTCGTGGCGGATGCGGAAGAGATTGAATCGTTGTACGTCTGGGCTGCGGACTGACCTGCGAGCGCCATGCCGGTTGCACGGGCGGGGTTGAGTGCAGCGCCGGTGAACGGGTATGCGACTGCGGTCGCCACACCATAGCCAAGGGCAGTGGCGAGCCATGCCATCGGCTTGGGAGCGCCGTTCTCATTCTGGGACTTGAGCACGATGGCGACGACGATGGCGGTCATCGCGACTTCGAACAGCACGCCGAACTTGACGCCGAAGACGATGCCGCTCACGCCCATCTGGTTCAGCGCTGCGGTGAGCGGGGAGGATTCACGCACGCCGTTGATGGCGTAACGGATCCAGGTGTACACACTGTACAGCGAGTTGCTGGTGGACGAGGAGGCATTAGTCGGCATCACGATGAGCTTGACAAGGAGTTCGGCAGCACCGAATGCGCCCAGGCACTGGGCGATGACA